>JAJPYW010000144.1 GCA_021204715.1 Prevotellaceae bacterium | reverse complement strand
TATATACGGAAGCATCAGAATATGCAATAGCCTCCACGCAAGCATACACCAAAATAATATGTAACACTTTCGCAGACTTAACTACCAATAAGCGGGCATTGTTTTGGAATAAGTATAATAATTGGTTTGAAACTGACTTACCGGCATATACTTTCTATATCCAAACCGATTCATTGATTGCAACAGCTTACAACGGTACGTTACTTAGCAAAGGCTTACTGTTGAACAGTGAGTTGGAGATGAGCAAGTTGCTATGGGAAAGTGGAGATTCTGCTGTAATAGCCAAATACGAGGAATTGAGGTCGAACAGGGCGATGCTGAATAAGATGCAGGAAAAAGGCTGGGCGGATTTGCAGTCGGTTACAGACAGTATAGAAAAAGAAAAGAAAAGAGAAGAGTTGATAGCAAGGAGGGATTCTTTGAATAACATAATAGATAATCAGGAAAGTGATTTGGTGAAACTATCAAAGGTATATGGTGACTATACAAAGAATTTGAGTATAAACTGGCGTGATGTACAAGCAAAGTTGGGTAATGATGATGCAGCTATAGAGTTCCTATACTTCGGCGCGAAGAACGACAGCGTGATGTATGCAGCCTTGACGCTGACTAAAGATGACGATGTGCCGCACCTGATACCCCTATTCGAGGAAAAGCAATTGGCGGGTATATCGAAAGGAGATTATTATAAAACAGCTTCATTGAGCAACCTTGTTTGGGCACCGTTGAATGAAGTGTTGAAAGGCAAGAAGAACATATACTTCGCTCCTGCCGGTGAACTGCACAACATAGCCATTGAGACCATTCCCCGTTACAATGGCGAGGGGTTGATGTCGGACCATTGGAACCTATACCGACTGTCGTCCACACGCCAGTTAGCATTGATTAAAGACAAAAACGAAATGAAGGAGGCATACGTATATGGCGGTTTAAGCTACGACATGGAAGTGAAAGATGTAGTGGCCAATGCCTATAAATATGCTGATAAGACAAGTGGATTGAGCAGGGGAATGGTGAATATCGCCGATTCATTGCAGATGCATCGTAGTGCCAACGTGCCGGCATTGGAACCGTTGCCGGGAACGAAGGTGGAAGCACAGAATATAGACCGCTCGCTCAGGGAGCTTGCCGTCCATTCAACCTTGCTTACGGATACCTTGGGTACGGAAGCTTCGTTCAAAGCACTGTCGGGCAGCCGGCCTAACGTGTTGCACATTGCCACCCACGGTCATTATTGGCCGGAGAGCGAAGCCAAGAATTCAGACTTGTCTATCATGGCCATGCTGAACGACGACTCACAATCGAGATATGTAGAGGACAAGGCACTGACACGCTCGGCACTCTTCTTTGCCGGGGCAGAGAACGCTTTTGATGGCGAAGAAATGCCCGAAGGCATTGACGACGGCATACTCACGGCAAAGGAAATATCTACTTTAGACCTTCGTGGATTGGAGTTGGTGGTACTCTCTGCTTGCCAGACGGGACTTGGCGAGATAACAGGCGACGGCGTGTTCGGCTTGCAACGCGGCTTTAAGAAAGCGGGTGCCAACGCCATGCTTATGAGTTTGAGGAATGTGAACGACGCAGCCACCCGTTTGCTTATGGAGCGGTTCTATAAAGGACTATTGAATAAGAAAACGAAGTTGGAAGCATTGAAAGAGGCGCAGCAGTATGTGCGCGACTATAAAATGGAAGATGCCACTACACACACGGTGCAACAGCCTTACCAATCTCCCGAATACTGGGCGGCGTTCATCTTGCTCGATGCCTTGGATTAGAAACAAACACAGATACATACATGATAACTTATAAAGCGGCAACACGTAAAACCAATAAAACGATGAAACATACTTGCATCATTCTTCTATTAGGCCTTTTTATCGGCGCATCGGCCTACGCCCAAGACACGCAAACGGCGGGTGGCAGCCAAGCTGACGCCAAGCGGCAGGAGGCGGAGGCTTTCATTAAAGCGGATGACTTTGCATCTGCTTTGCCGGTTATCTTGCAGGCTCTTGCCGCTTACGAAGCGGAAGGAAGGACGGAAACGGCGGAGTACGCACGCTCGCTGTATGTCACAGGCATTGCGTACGCCACGGCAAGCGACCTTGATAACGGCCGTACTTATACAAAGCGGGCATTGGAATTGAAGGAGAAGATAGAAGGCAAAGTGAATGAGGATTACATCTGCTGGCTGAACGATTATACCCAGATGCTGACGGATTACGAAGAGGCGGAACGCATAGAGCAGGAAGTAATGGACTTGTGCGGACTGCTGCCTTCACAGCACCCCAAGTACGGGACGTTTGCCTACAACATGGGGCGCTATTGCTTCCTCAACAAACGATATGCCGAGGCTGCGACGAGCTTTGAAATTGCTTTGCCGCTTGTGGAGAAGTATGGCACGCTTTATGAAACGATGCTTGACTGTTTGGGGGATTGTTACATGAATACCAACGACCAAGAGGGCGTGGCACGCGCCATGGCACTAATGGAAGACCACAACCGGCACGAGTTGGAGAAGGAGTGCAACGAGCTGAAGTGCATGTTGGAACGGGCTGAATACTATTACGTCACAGGCGACAATGCCAAGGCGCAGGAGACTTACCTTGCGGCGCTTGCCATGGAAGCGACAGCGGAAGAGCAAGTGGAGGGATGCGAGTCGTATGCCAAGTTCTTGAACGAGGGGCTACAGGACTATACGCTCAGTGCCGACTACTACATGCGGGCGGCGGGCTTGCTGAAAGCGTCGGCAGGGAATGAAGCGCGGTATGTGAACGACGTGTATCATGCGGCGGTGGAGTACTTCATCGGCAAGCAGTATGACGCGTCTATCGGTTGCTACCGGGAGATATTAGACTATTATGCCGGAGCGGGCGCGCAGGCCGACATGGAGAGGATAGTGGAATGTCACAACGGCATGGGCAACGCCTTGTCGGGAGCGAAGCGCTATGCGGAGGCGAAAGCGGAGTATAGGTACGTGGTGGATTATTATCAAGCGAACGACACCGGGAACAACAAATACCCCAAAGCGGTGGAACACTTGGCCACCGCCGAGAAGTTCAACAAGGAGTTTGAGCCTGCCATAGCACACTACAAGGAGGCGTTGGCCATGTATAAAGAGCGGGGCATGACGGCGGAATATGACTGGGCGAAGAACTCGCTTACCCTTTGCTATATGTATGCCGGCATACCGTCGGACTTGGAAGAGGACACGGCCATGGACGATGCCTTTAAAGAGGCAAGGGATAGCAAGCTCGACGGCTTGATACAAGATGAATTGGACAATTTGGAGTTAACCCAAACCTATTTGGGAGAGTATTCGTATGCCAGCTCGCTTGCCACGATTGCCGGCTGTTATTACTTGAAGGAGGATTATGACAATGCCGTGAAATACTACGGACAGTATATCGACGCCCTGCGCGGTGCCTTGCGCGACGAGTTCCGCTTGCAAGGCGGGCGTGAGCGCATGCTGCAATGGAGCGAGCAACGGGAGAACGTAGATGAGATTATGGAAATGGTCGCCTTGCTTCCCGAAGCGCGCGCCTACTTGCAAGGGGAACTGTCGGCCACCGCATACGACGCGTTGCTTCTTTCCAAAGGCATATTGCTGAATTCGTCCATCGCTTTCGAGAAGGTGCTTGCCGAATCGGGCGACAAGCACTTGCAGGACATCTATCGGCAGACAAGGCAGAACGAAGAGGAGATAGCGCGTCTGCGGGAACCGGCGGCAACGGACAACGACTTGGAACAGATACTCTCCTTGACACGGCAGAACCAAGCGCTGCAATTGGAACTGTACAAGGGGTGTGCGGAGTATGCCGACTTCACCGACTACATGGCATACAATTGGCAGGACGTGCAGCGGGCTTTGCGCGAGGGCGATGTGGCCGTGGAGTTCACTTCCATAGAGACGGGGGCTTTGGACAACGACAACTATATGTATGCCGTGGTAATGACCAAAGAGAGCGCTCCCACAGCCGTTGGCATCTGCAACTTGAAGGCGGCTAAATCGATGGAACGCGCCGCCGGCTTGTACAGCGATGCCGATGCGGGCAGCTTGGTATGGGGGCCGTTGGCCGATTGGCTGCAAGGCAAGAGCCGGGTGTTCTTCTCGGCTGACGGCGTGTTCAACAATATAGGTATAGAGTACTTGAACTACCAAGGCAAGCCGTTGTCGCAACAAATGGAGGTGTACCGTCTGTCGTCTACCAAAGAGCTTTGCCGCACGCACGGCAAGCCTTCGATAGAGAACGTGGTGCTCTTCGGCGGCATTGATTACAACAGCTTGGAAGGACTGTCGGAAGGGAAGCGGCAGGCGTTGGCGCAAGTTACCGACGGCACCCGTGGCTCGGCCGACGCCGACATGCTGCCCAACTTGAAGAACAGCTTGCGGGAAGTGCAGGACATAGCGCGTATATGCAAGGAGAAGAAAGTTTCCAACGTGTTGCTCTTCACAGCGGCCGAAGCTACCGAGACGGCTTTCCGACGGTTGGATTACTCCAAGATAAACCTTTTCCATATAGCCACGCACGGCAAGTATGACGAGGTGGCGGGAGCTGACGACACGCAGTCTATGACAAACAGCTTCCTTGCCTTTGCCGGCTTCAATATAGGCGGCGACGATACGGAAGAGAACGACGGCATTGTTACCGCGGCCGATGTAGCCGGAATGAACTTGCGTCATTGCGACCTTGCCGTGCTTTCGGCTTGCGAGACGGGACTTGGCAAACTTGGCGAAGACGGTGTGTTCGGCTTGCAACGGGGATTCAAGAACGCGGGGGTGCACACGCTGCTCATCAGCTTGAAGCCTGTGAACGACGAGGCCACCACCGAGTTGATGACCGGTTTCTACGGCTACTTGATGGAGGGCAAGACAAAACGCGAGGCCCTTGCGCTTGCCCAACAGGACATACGGGCGAAAGGTTTCGACGACGGCCGCTATTGGGCCACGTTTATATTGCTTGACGCGGTGGATTGAGAATGTTTTAATGTATATATATATGTATAGGAGAAGTTTGTTTTTCATGGTGTGCCTTGCAGGGGTATCGCTCACTGCAGGGGCACAAAAGATGCCGACCGAGAACTTGAACAAGACGCAGGCAAGGTTTTATGAGGGGTGTTTGTTGTTACGTGACGGTGCCGTCACACAGAGTGAGAGCAGATTGGGCGAAGCCATCGACTTGCTTGATGAAAGCATGGACAATGCGGACCGGATTGTATTGAAGACTTTGAATATATCGTTCGACGGTGTACAAGCCGATACCGTTTCGATGACAAACCATGTCTACTTTACAAGCGATTATGCCCAATATCTCTACGATAAAATCGATACGCCTTATATTGAGAAAGCTTCCGTGCTGCGCGATATCCAAAAGAGTGATTGTGCTATCCACCAATTAGCCGTTAAAGCGCATGGAACGGTAGAGTGCCGCGCGTCAATGAACGATACGTGCCAAGTGTTTGTCATGGCCGAACCGGGCGGTACGCTCAAACTGACAGTGAAAGACGACGGCAACGGTGAGATATACGAGGGGACACCTTACGAAGAGGGTGCCGTATCTTACGTGGAATGGATACAATCTCCAAATCCTGACACATCCAAGAAAGGCGGGTCGCAGAAGAGAACGCTTCTCAGGATAGAGAACACCTCTTCCAACGACATCAGTTTCATCATCGCTTCCAACTGATACCTATGAGAGTGAAGTTCGTCATCGTGTTGTCTTTCTTGTGCATGGGCCTTACCGCCCGCGCACAAGACATACACGATGCTATTGACACGCTCAACAGGCAGGTGGTCGGTCTTCTTGAAGAGGGGGAATATGTAGCTGCGTTGGACTCCACCAAAGAACTGCTGAAACTGCTCGACATCAAACCGGACAAGCGAATGAGGGCAAAGGCTGTCAACAACGCGGCTATCTGCTATAAGGAACTCGGCGCGTATGACAAGGCCGACGCTTGCTACAGAGAATCCATTGACTTGGCTGCCGGCGCAAGCAAAGACCTCTACCGTTTCCACTACTCAAACTATCTGTTGCTTATAGGAGGTTGGCAGAAAGCCATTGATTGCCTCGACTCTATCAAAAGCTCCAAATACGAGCTTGGCAAAGTGCTCAACCTTTCAAGCGCCTATTTCCGAAGGAAGGAAGCGGGCGATGTGGACAAGGCCATCTCGCTCATCGACACGTACCTGCGCACCCATGAAGAGAGCGACAGAGATTACCCCGTCGCATTGTTGAACAAAGGGTACATCTATTGGGAATGTGGCAGTCAGGACAGTGCCAAATACTATTTGCAAGCGGCGTTGAACAGGCTCACAAAGGAGGAAAGCGATTATTACATCGCATTGGGCAACCTTGCCATGGTAAAGGCTGAACTGCGCGACTTCGACAGTGCGCTGGCAGATATTGATACGGCTATCCGTTGGCAGACGGCCCACATCGAAACCTCGTGGCACGACTACATCATCTCCTTGCGCAAGAAAGCGGAGATACTGCTGAAAGCGGAGCGGTATAAGGAGGCTTTGAATGTATTCAAGCAATATTACGGGAAAGAGAAAGCGTTCATTTACGCCACTTTCCCCGGTGCGGGGCAACCGTACCGGTTGAACTACTGGTATGCCCAAAAGCCTTTGCTGTCCGAGATATTTCAATTGGGCGATACCGACGCGGCGTTCCTTTATGA
>JAJPYW010000198.1 GCA_021204715.1 Prevotellaceae bacterium | reverse complement strand
GGCATCAAGAATCATAAAAGACGCTCTTGATGCCAAGGTCATAAAAGAAGAGAACGCTGAGAGTAATGGTAGACATAACTATATCCCATTTTGGGCATGAGATATGTAACCGGCATGTAACCGAGCGAGGGAACCGTTTGGAAGGAGTCTTGATAAAATATTGAGAAATAGATGATTATGATTGTAATGGCCATGTAACTGGCATGTAACTGAAGCTTAAAAATACTATAAACTTATATCGAACTCACGTTACTTTACTTCCTCGCCCCGCGCCGCTCGTTCATAATCAGCACCAAGTTCCGCACGTAGGCCACCAAGCCGAAGGACTGCCCCACCATGAGCACCACGTCGTGGCGTATGACGCCGTAGCTCACAATAGACAGGGAACCGGCCAAGCTGATGAGCCAGAAGCCGGCCGGCAAGCTCGACTCGCCTTTATGACGGGAGTAGAACCACTGGTAGATGAAGCGCAGCGTGAAGAGCACCTGCCCTGCCGAGCCGAACAGCAACAACCACAAGGGCACGTCGCCGTTGTGGAGGAATTCAGTTACGAAAGCGGCGGCATGGCCTGCCACGAAGCAGATGGCCACCACGGGCGTGAGCAGCAGCAGGGCGCGCAGGGGCAGGACGACGCGGCGCAACACGCCCTTGCTGTCCAAGTTCCACAGGTAGATGTAATAGGAGATGAACTGTCCCAAGACAATGGCGAAGTCGTGACGCATCCAGCCGTACACGCAAAAGAGATAGGAACCGGCCAAGCTGAATATCCAGAAGAGCGAGGGCGAGAGCACGTGGCGCGCCCGCTCGGAGAGCAGCCACTGCACCAAGATGCGGGCGGCGAAAAAGGCTTGTGCCAAGAAGCCGATGGCCAATATCAGCAGGGAGTGCGCCATGAATGTCGGTCGTTAAGCACGGGTGAAGTTGTCGTCGGCCACACGGTAGTTGATGTAGCGTTTCTTCATCCAACGGTAGGCGAAGCAATCCATGAAGGGAGCCACCAAGCGGTTCCACAAGTGGTACTTGGAGACGCCCGCCGTGCGCGGGAAGTGGCGCACGGGCACTTGCTTGACGCGTCCTTCCTGCAGCAAGACCAACGCGGGCAGGAAGCGGTGCATGCCGGTGAAGAAGGGAATGCGCTTGGCCGTGTCGGTGTGCAGTATCTTCAAGGGACAGCCGGTGTCCTGAACGCCGTCGTGCGTCATCATGCGGCGGAAGCCGTTGGCAAACTTAGACTGGAACTTCTTGAAGCCGGAGTCCTTGCGGTTGGCGCGGATGCCCATCACAAGCTCGTAGCTTTCAACGTGGGGCAGCAGCAGGTTGAAGTCGTCGGGCGTAGTCTGCAAGTCGGCGTCCATGTAGCCCACGTAAGGAGATTCCGTGGCGTCGATGCCGGCTTTCAAGGCGGCACTCAGCCCGCCGTTGCGTGCCAAGGAGAGGTAAAAGAAACCCTCGTGGCGCGCGCACACTTCCATGATGCGCTCCAAGCTGGTGTCTTTGGAACCGTCGTTCACGAAAAGCACACAAGTGGTGCGCAAGGCTTGCGGCAGGTAGGCCGAAAGGCGCTCTTCCAAGGCGGCGATGTTGTCTTCTTCGTTGAACACGGGAACGATGACGGTGAGTTCGTATTGGCTTGTCTTATTCATCTTGTATATCGTTATCTGTTTCTTTCAGCAAGGTGGTGTAGTAGATACTCGTCGTGGTAGCGGCGGTTGGCGCGGTAATGCCGCCCGGCAACCTGAAGGGACACAGCAAGAAGAGCCATGCGCCGACGGGCAGCACGGCTACGGCCAACGACATAAGCAGGGTGTCCGCTCGGAAGCACCACTTGTCGGCGGTCAGTGAGGAAGTAGACGGTGAGGTCTTGGTTATACCGTCGGCTGCAACAGCCGGTGCGGTAGCTGTTAAATGAAGGAGGGGGGGGGAATTTTTGAATATCTCATCCCACCACGTCACCATACACTCCATGGCGTAGGATGCCGGGATGAGCGGCGGCTTCTCCAAGCGCAACTCGCCGTTCCGTGTGGGGACAATGCGTAGCCCGCCGTACACTATCTTGCAGGCGGCGCAGACCACGCACGCCACAAGGACGGCGGCTTTAGCGGAGAATGGATAACGGGGCATTTTCATGCTTCGCTTACTTGTTTAAGTTGACAGACGCGGCGGCATCGGGCGGGTTGCCCGTGGGGCGCACCACCACAATGGCGAAGCGTCCCACTACCGATACTGTGGGCGAGGATATGCGGGGCAAATAGCGCTTGCGCGTGAGCAAGAGGTAGGGCGTGCCGGCATCGGTATCAGGCTCCGCCTCGTCATCCAACACAGTGAATGGCTTGCCCAAGTAGACATCCATAGGCTGCGGACGGGATATGTGCCACGCGCGTATGTCGTCGATGCCATATTCCCGTGACAGCTCCAACGCCTTCTTGCAAAGCGCGCCATAGCCTGTTTCGGGATTAATGGCGGGCATGGCCCAGCCGCCTGCGAAGACAGCCAAGAGCAGACACACGCCCATGAAGCGCGCCGCCTTCACTACAGGAATACGGCGGCGGCGGGCATAGAGCAGGCAGAGCGTGCCAAGGCCTTGCAAGGTAAATATACCGGCGGCCACATACACCATGCAGTGGTGCAGGTAAGCCGGCTCTTCCTGCCGGCGCAGCACAAGCACGGCAGGCAACGCCAAGGTGAAAATAACGGCAGGCACCGTCAGCGAGAGGCGTGTCCAAAGGTTGTCGTGGAAGCGGGGCAAGAGCATCGCCGCTATGTAGATGAAGAAGGGAATGGCGGGCAGTAGGTATATCTGCAACTTGGCACTGATGACAGAGAGCAACACGAAGGTGGTGACCGAGATAGTGAGATAGAAACGCTGCAAGTCACCGCGCGCGAACTTGCGGCGCAAGGCGGCCACGATGATGCCCACCGAGAGCAGCGACCAAGGCAGGATGCTGTACCAAACGCTGACGGCGTAGTAATAGAAGGGCGCGTCGTGGTGGAAGGAGTTCACGGCACGTCCCACCGTTTGGTGCACGGCCAAGTTGTAGAGATAGCGGCTGCCGCCTTCGGCATAGACGCAGGCAAACCACACGATGCAACAAACGAGCAGCAGGCACCACGTGCGCCAGCCCCAATAGCGGAAGAAAGTGCGCAACTGCCCGGACACGGCAAGGAACACCGCCGTGCAGCAAAGCGGAATGAGCAGGCCAAGCGGCCCTTTGGTAAACACAGCCAAGAATATCCATAGGGGGAAGAGCCACCTGTCGCGATCAAAATGGCTGCTGCCTTTATAGAGTTGCCAAAACACACGCAGGGAAAGCACGATGAAGAGCGACATGAGCATGTCCATCCTCAGGGTGACGGCCGAACCGAGGAAAAGCACGCTCGTCAAGAGCATCAAGCGGGCCAAGGGGCGTGTCTCTTCGGTGAGTTCTCCGGCCGACCAGCGGTCCATTACCCGCACTATGCCCCAAGCGGGAACAAGCGAGAAGAGCGACAAGAGCCACATACGGTGGGCGCCCGTCAAGGCGCGGCACAACATTACCAACCACAAGTAGAGCGGCGGCTTGTCGGCGTAAGGCTCGCCATGGTCGGTAAAGGCGAAAAAGGTGTGGTTGCGCAAGGCTTCGTCGGCGATACTCAAATAGCGCAACTCGTTGGAAGGCGTGAAGTCGCGCAAGAAAAGCACGGGGAGCAAGGCTATCAATATACCTATATATAATAGGTACTCACCGCACGGTTCCTTGGACAATGGACACACGGGGTTGTTTCGCATGGCGGCAAAGGCGTCGTCGGCGGCAGACGATGATGGGTTGGTGCTTTCTGTTTTCATAAACGCATTGATTGATTAAGATGCCGGTGCTTGGTAATGGCGGAAACCGCGGCCGAAGACGCGCTCCCGTGTATAAGGAACGTGGCGCCCCACTTGGGGCGCGGCCACGCCGCCGCCGAGCCGCACAGTACTCTCTTCCACATAAATTTCATCCCACAAGCCCGCGTCGAGGAAGGATTGCAGCAAGCGGCAGCCGCCCTCCACCAAGAGCGACTGGAGACTACGGGCATGCAGTTCCTGCAACACTTGCAGCAGCACATCGACGTTGAAATCAGTAGGTATAGACTCCACACCCGGCATGCCGGCGTATTCGCCACGAGCGGCGGTAAAGACGAGCGTGGGCTCGGTGCCGTCGAAAAGGTGCAGCGCGCGGGGCAGCTTTCCTTCGCGGTCCAACACCACACGCACGGGGGCAGGCGCGCACCAATGGCGTGTGTCCAAGCGGGGGTTGTCCAACAAAGCCGTGCGGGTGCCCACCATGATGGCGGCGTGCTCGGAACGTCTTTTATGCACCGCCATGGCGGTCAAAGGGGTGGAGAGGCGCGCGGGCGTGCCCGCCTGCCGCAAGCGGTCTATATAACCGTCGGCCGACTCGGCCCACTTCAACGTGATGTAGGGACGTGCCTTGGTGTGAAAGGTAATGAAGCGGCGGTTGAGCCGGCGGCACTCCTCCTCCAACACGCCTACCACCACTTCCCTACCCGCCTCTTGCAGCTTGCGTATGCCCCGCCCCGCCACTTGTGGGAAGGGATCCACACAGCCCACGACAATGCGGGGTATCTGCTTCTCGATGATAAGGTCGGCACAAGGGGGCGTCTTCCCGTAATGGGAACAAGGCTCCAAGGTGACATACAGGGTGGCTTGCCGCAGCAAGGAAGCGTCCTTCACGCTGCTGATGGCGTTCACTTCGGCATGCGCCCCGCCGCACCGCACGTGGTAGCCCTCGCCTATAATGCGCCCGCCGCACACCAAGAGCGCGCCCACCATGGGGTTGGGAGCCGTGCCGCACAGACCGTTTCTTGCTATCTGCAGGCAGCGCCGCATGTATTTTTCATCTTCCATACTTCAATATTGACGGATTCTTCCTATTTTTGCCACACGAAGCATCCCTGTACACTTTATGAGAACCATCGTTCCCTACATACGCCGCACCTTGCAGGAACATTACACGGCAAACGAGGCCGCCAACCTCGCGCGCATCGTGTGCTGTGAGATGTTGGGAATAAGCGCGGTGGATTATTATTCCGGCAAAGATATAACTTTATCTGCGAATGACGTGCATAAATTGGCAGAGATTCTCACCCGCCTCTCCCATTTCGAGCCTATACAGTACATCCAAGGCACGGCGCGCTTCATGCAGCACACGTTCCGGGTGTCGCCGGCGGTGCTCATACCCCGTCCGGAAACGGAAGAACTCACCGAGATGATTGTGAAAGAGACGGCTGCGGGGGCAAGTATCTTGGACATGGGTACGGGCAGCGGCTGCGTGGCCGTGAGCTTGTCCATCGCTATTCCGGACGCCTGCGTGGAGGCGTGGGACATATCGGAAGCGGCGTTGGCCGTAGCCCGGCAGAACAACAATGCGTTGGGCGGCAAGGTGTGCCTGCGCAAGCGGGATATGTTGGAGACGGCGACGGATGAAACGGCGCGCTTCGACGTCATTGTGAGCAACCCGCCCTACGTGAGGGAAGCCGAGAAGCGGGAAATGGACCGCAATGTATTAGACTGGGAGCCTGCACAGGCACTCTTTGTACCCGATGACGACGCGCTGCTGTTCTACCGCAGTATAGCGGCGTGGGGAGCGCGGCTGTTGCGGCAAGGCGGCAAGGTCTATGTGGAAATCAACCGGGCGTTCGGCCGTGAGGTAGCCGCCTTGTTCCAAAGGGAGGGCTACAGGGATGTCCGCCTGATGAAAGACATCTCGGACAACGACCGGTTTGTAAGGGCGACAAGATGAAAGAAACGGGAAGAGAAGAATAAGACGGAATAAGACAGAAGATATGGAAAGAAGAGACGGAATAAGACAGAATAAAACAGACAAGGCGATAAAAGCCGACGAGACAGAAGGAACGGAACTTGCGAACCCTACAAAACCTACCAAGCAGATGAAACAGCTGACAGCCTCGGAAGCGCTTGGCCGCATGGCGGCTTTCTGCTCGGCAGCCGAGCAATGCCGTGCCGACGCAAGGGAGAAGCTGCGCCGTTGGAAAGTGGACGAAGCCGATGTGGAGCGCATACTCGACCGTTTGGAGCAGGAGAAGTTCATCGACGGGCAGCGCTTCTGCCGCGCCTTCATCAACGACAAGTTCCGCTTCGCCAAGTGGGGCAAGGTGAAGATAGCGCAGGCGTTAAAGCAGAAAGAGATTGCGCCCGAAGTCTACCGCCCGTTGCTCGAAGAGATTGACCGCCACGCCTACTTGGACACCCTGCAGAAGCTATTGGAGTTGAAACGCAGGAGCGTGAGCGCCGCCTCCCGCTACGAAATGGAAGGCAAGCTCGCGCGTTTCGCCTTGGGGCGCGGATACGAAATGGACGACATACGCCATTGCCTCTCCCTGTCCGGAGAAGAGGATGGTTGCGGGGAGTACGAACAGGGTGAATGGGAAGAATAGATACGCTGAACGGGATTAGAACTGATAAGCTGAACAGGAATAACTGACAAGCTGAACAGGAAGAACTGACAAGCTGAACAGGAAGAACTGACAAGCTGAACGGGAAGAACTAATAAGCTGAACGGGAAGAACTAATAAGCTGAATAGGAAGAACAAGCTGAATATCATGGGAACAAATACCCTGAAAGCGGCTTGAGCGGTGAATATGACCTGCATGAATAAAAAACTTCGTATTCATTTTTGATTTTCGGCGGATTCACGTATTTTTGTGCCATACTTAGTATGTATAATTCATTATAGTCATGAAAAATTTAGAAAGATTGTTTGCAGAGAAGTTGTTGAAGATTAAAGCCATTAAATTACAGCCGGCCAACCCGTTCACATGGGCGTCGGGCTGGAAATCGCCCTTTT
>JAJPYW010000174.1 GCA_021204715.1 Prevotellaceae bacterium | reverse complement strand
CAATTACCTTGACCGCCAAGTGCTCTCCTTGACGTGGAAGGATTTCATCGCGCCCGAGTTCCATTGGACGGACGCCAACTACGGCGATATCGTGGCTGTCTTTTCCATCTGCTACGCCGTGGCCAATTTGTTTGCGGGGCGTTTCATCGATTGGTTGGGGACAAAGAAAGGCTACCTGTGGGCCGTCTTCATCTGGTCTTTGGGTGCTTGCTCGCACGCACTGTGCGGATGGGCTTCGCGGTATGTGTCGGGCATAGACAACGTCGCCTCCATGATGGAAGCTACGGGAGGCCTTGCGGCGACGGTGGCCATTACCGGCGTCTACTTCTTCATCGCCTCGCGCGTTGTGCTCGCCGTAGGCGAAGCGGGCAACTTCCCTGCCGCAGTCAAGGTGACCGCCGAATATTTTCCCAAGAAAGACAGGGCTTTCTCCACTTCTATCTTCAATGCGGGCGCCGTTGTGGGGGCGTTGGTGGCGCCCTTGTGCATCCCTTCGTTAGCCCAGCTGTTCCAACGCTTGGGCGTGGGCAATGGTTGGGAGGCGACCTTCTTGATTATAGGCGCCTTGGGATTCGTGTGGATGGGCTTTTGGGTGTTTATCTACCGCAAACCTCATGAGAATCCGCGGGTGAACGAGGCCGAGTTGCGCTACATTGAACAGGACAAGGAGATGGAGCGGATTATCGAGCAGGAAGCGGAGATACTTCGGCCACCACGTCTGCGCAAGCGGCGGGAACTCACCTTCCTGCAATGCCTGCGTTACCGTCAGGCTTGGGCGGTCGCCGTGGGCAAGTTCATGACCGACGGCGTGTGGTGGTTCTTTCTCTTTTGGACGCCGGCCTATCTATCAGATGTCTACGGCCTCTCCTCGAATACGGGCATGGCGCGGCTGCTTATTTTCGTGCTTTATGCCATCACCATCCTTTCCATTTACGGGGGCAGGCTGCCCACCGTCATCATCAACCGTTCGGGAATGAACCCCTACGCGGCGAGGATGCGGGCGATGTTCATCTTCGCGCTCTTCCCGTTGTCGGCCCTTTTCGCCCAGCCGTTGGGCGCCTGCTCCTATTGGTTTCCCATTGTCATTATCGGCATAGCCGGCGCGGCCCATCAGTCGTGGTCGGCCAATATCTACTCGGTGGTGGGCGACATGTTTCCCAAAAGCTCGGTGGCTACCATCATCGGCTTGGGCGGCATGGCGGGCGGCATAGGTTCTTTTTTGCTGAACAAGGGCTCGGGCGCGCTCTTCACTTACGCCGAGCGCGTGCAGTTGGAGTTCATGGGCTTTGTAGGCAAGCCGGCCGGCTATTTCATTATTTTCTGCGTTTGTGCGGTGGCCTATCTTGTGGGCTGGTGCATCATGAAGTTGTTGGTACCGCGCTATAAACCCATTGTGGTGGATTGACCGGGCGGCAGGGGACACCCTCATCTCCGCAGAGATGACACCCTCATCTCCGCAGAGATGACACCCTCATCTTCACAGAGATGACACCCTCATCTTCACAGAGATGACACCTTCATCTTCACAGAGATGACACCTTCATCTTCACGGAGATGACACCCTCCCGCTTTTTATATTTCTCCTTTCGGGGTGCAAATTCTTTGCAAAAAACGTTTGCCATACAATAAATCTCTGTATTTTTGGACACGGCGAATGAGATGCAACGGTATTTGTCCAAATGGTCTTTATCGCACATATACGGACTACATTATATAATAAGGAGTAGGATTATGAAGAGATTTGTTTGTCTGGCGCAGCCGCGTCCCACGCTTGAAACCTATAAATACCAGATGCCCGGCGAGGCGGAGTCGCCCGTGCAGCACCACTATCTTTTCGACATGACGGACAACAGCCGCAAAGAAATACGTACAGCCGCCTTCAAGAACCGGGAGTTGAACATAGAAAGGAAACCCCGCTTGCAACGCGGGCGTGACAAAGAGGATTGTGCCGACGTGTGGCAGGGAGACGACTATTCAACCCGTAAACTTTATTTTTAGTAATCATAAACCATTATACTGCATGAACCGTACATTGGAAGATTCGACGAGACTGCCTGCCGCTCCCGGCCCTGTGGGGATATTTGATTCCGGCTATGGCGGATTGACGATTTTAAGCAAGATAAGGGGACTTCTTCCCGAGTATGACTACATCTATTTGGGCGACAACGCCCGCACCCCTTACGGTGCCCGTTCTTTCGAGGTGGTTTACGAGTTTACCCGGCAGGCGGTATTCAAGCTTTTCAGCATGGGCTGCCACTTGGTCATCTTGGCCTGCAACACCGCCTCGGCCAAGGCGTTGCGCACCATCCAGATGAACGACTTGCCGCGGTGGGATGCCCGTAGGCGTGTGTTGGGCGTTATCCGTCCCACGGTGGAGTGTGTAGGCCGCATTACCCATACGCGGCACATCGGCATATTGGCCACGGCGGGTACCATCAAATCAGATTCTTATTTATTAGAAGTACACAAGCTCTTTCCCGACATCAAGGTGAGCGGCGAGGCTTGCCCCATGTGGGTGCCGTTGGTGGAGAACGGCGAGGCGGGCAACGACGGCGCCGATTACTTCGTGCGGCAATATATAGACCGCCTGTTTGCCAAAGACCCGCAAATAGACACGGTGATATTGGGGTGTACCCACTATCCTTTGTTGCTGACAAAGATATGCCGGTACATGCCGCAGGGCGTTACCGTAATGACGCAAGGCGAGTGGGTGGCCGCCAGTCTGAAAGATTACTTGGCACGTCATCCCGAGATGGACACGCGGTGCACCAAGGGCGCCTCTTGCCATTATTATACCACCGAGGCTTCAGAGAAGTTCGTCGAGTCGGCTTCCATCTTCTTGAGCAGGCCGCTTTCGGCACAAAGGATAGAGTTGTAGGAAGAGAGCATGTAGCGGCACAAAAAGAGTGCCATCAGGTGGTTATTCTTAAAAATAAGCGTTACTTTTGCAGGAAGAAGGGAGGCGCCGCCTCTTGGAAGATAATTTAGAAAAGCTTATGAGAACTTATACGAATGTATTCGATTTGGGCAACTTGGACGAAGCCCTGAAGGAAGCCTTTGAAATCAAGAAGGACCGTTACAAATACGAGGCTTTGGGCCGGCACAAGACCTGCCTGCTCATCTTCTTCAACAACAGCTTGCGCACCCGCTTGAGCACGCAGAAGGCGGCACGCAACTTGGGCATGGACGTGATTGTGTTGGACGTGAACCAAGGTGCCTGGAAGTTGGAGACGGAACGGGGCGTGGTAATGGACGGCGACAAAAGCGAGCACCTGTTGGAGGCCATTCCGGTAATGGGGTGTTACTGTGACATGATAGGGGTGCGTTCTTTCGCCCGTTTCGAGAACCGAGAGGAGGATTATACGGAGAAGATATTGAACCAGTTCGTGCAATATTCGGGCCGGCCGGTCTTCTCGATGGAAGCCGCCACTTGCCATCCGCTGCAGGCGTTTGCCGACCTCATCACGATTGAAGAGTATAAACGGGCAAAGCGTCCCAAGGTGGTGCTCACGTGGGCACCCCATCCCCGTGCCTTGCCGCAAGCTGTGCCCAACTCTTTTGCCGACTTCATGAACGAGGCCGATGTGGATTTCGTCATCACCCAGCCCGAGGGCTATGAACTTGACCCCAAGTTCGTGCGGGGCGCGAGGGTGGAGTACGACCAGCGGAAGGCATTCGAGGGCGCCGACTTCATCTATGCCAAGAACTGGTCGTGCCCGGGCGTGACCAATCCGGCCGATTACGGCCGCGTGCTGAGCAAGGACATGCGTTGGTGTGTGGACAGCGGGCACATGTCGTGGACGAACAACGCTTTCTTCATGCACTGCCTGCCCGTGCGGCGCGGCATGATTGTGACGGACGATGTGATAGAAGCGCCCACCTCGCTCGTTATTCCCGAAGCCGCCAACCGGGAGATTTCGGCCACACTTGTACTTAAAAGAATATTGGAGGATTTATAAATATGAGAAGACAACTTTTAATCGTCACGCTGCTGGCCGCCTCGATGCTTCAGGTGCAGGCGCAGGTGGGGAAAGGGGGCATCAGCCCCGACATGCTTGAGCAGATCAAGCAAGGTTATCAAGGAACGGCCGCCGACAAGGCCTTGCGCAATGCCATCGCAGGCAACGACCTGCGTGAATTGTCGGTCAACCAAGACAACCGCAAGGCCATGGACACGCACTTCTCCATCCGGGTGGAATCCAAGGGCATCACCGACCAAAAATCTTCGGGACGTTGCTGGCTCTTTACCGGCTTGAACGTGATGCGTGCCAAAGTGCTGGCCAAGTACGGGTTCCCCTCTTTCGAGTTCTCGCAGAACTACACCTTTTTCTGGGACCAATTGGAGAAGGCGAACCTTTTCTTGCAGGGCATCATCGACACGGCCTCTACTCCCATGGACGATGAAACCGTGAAGTGGCTCTTCCGCAACCCCATCAGCGACGGCGGCACCTTTACGGGAGTGGCCGACATCGTCTCCAAATATGGCTTGGTACCCGTCGAGGCCATGCCTGAGACGAACAGCAGCGAGCATACCGGCCGCATGGCGGAACTGCTTTCGTTGAAGCTGAAAGAGTTCGGGCTGCAACTGCGCGACATGGTGGCCGCCGGCAGCGGGGAAGCCGCGTTGGAGAAAGAGAAAACTGCCATGCTGGCTACCGTGTACCGCATGTTGGTGCTCAACTTGGGAGTGCCACCCGTGGAATTCGACTATGTGTGCAAGGACGAGCGGGGAAACCCTGTGGCCACGGAACACCACACACCCATGAGTTTCTATGAGAAGTATGGCGACAAGCAGCTTTTGACCGATTACGTGATGCTTATGAACGACCCTACCCGTGAATATTACAAGACCTACGAAATAGCTTACGACCGCCACCGCTATGACGGGAAAAACTGGACCTACGTGAACTTGCCCGTGGAGGATATAAAAGAGATGGCCATAGCCTCGCTCCGGGACAGCACCATGATGTATTTCTCCTGCGATGTAGGCAAGTTCTTGGATTCGGAACGTGGCCTGCTCGACGTGGACAACTACGATTACGCCTCGCTCATGGGCACCACTTTCGGCATGGACAAGAAGCAGCGCATACAGACTTTCTCCAGCGGCTCTTCCCACGCCATGACATTGATGGCGGTGGATTTGGACGGGGCCGGAAAGCCTGTGAAATGGATGGTGGAGAACAGTTGGGGGCCCAAGAGCGGTTATCAAGGCCATTTGGTTATGACGGACAAGTGGTTTGACGAGTATATGTTCCGCTTGGTGGTGGAGTCCAAGTATGTCCCTGCCAAGATTAGGGAGCTTTTGAAGCAGGAACCCGTCAGCCTGCCCGCTTGGGACCCGATGTTCGGTCCTGAAGAGTGAAGCCGCGCCATTTGTCTTGCCGGCTCGTTTAAAAGAAAGGAATTACGGAAATTTATCCGTAATTCCTTTCTTTTTTGCGCTTCATTCACTAATTTTGCGGCAAAAGATAGAAACCATTATTTATATAAGCACATGGCAAATGTAATTAAGTTGCGCAAAGGCTTGGACATCAACCTGAAAGGCACGGCTGCCAAAGAGTATCTGCCTGTGGGGGAACCGGGATTCTATTCGTTGGTTCCCGATGACTTTACAGGCATCACTCCGAAAGTAGTGGTGAAGGAACAGGAGTATGTGATGGCCGGAGGGCCCTTGTTTGTGGACAAGAACCATCCGGAGTTGAATGTCGTGTCGCCCGTGAGCGGCGTTGTGACGAGTGTGGAACGGGGCGCGCGCCGCAAGGTGATGAACATCGTTGTGGAAGCCGCCGCCGAACAGGATTATGAGGAGTTCGGCAAGGCCGACCTCTCTCGAATGGACGGCAAGGCGGTGAAGGAACTGTTGCTGAAAGCCGGTATGTTCGCTTTCATCCGTCAACGTCCTTACGATATTGTGGCCGATCCCACGCAGGAACCGCGTGCCATTTTCATCTCCGCTTTCGACAGCAAGCCCCTTGCCCCCGATTTCGAGTTCGTCCTTAAAGGCGAGGAGACCAATTTCCAGACAGGCTTGAACGCCTTGGCCAAGATGGCGAAGACCTATTTGAGCGTGAGTGTCAAGCAGCAATCGCCCGCATTGTTGCAAGCCAAGCAGGTGACGCTGACTGTTTTTGACGGCCCGCATCCGGCCGGCAACGTGGGCGTGCAGATTAACCATATCGCCCCCATTGTGAAGGGCGAGACGGTGTGGACCGTCGCTCCCGAAGCGGTGCTCTTCATAGGCAGGCTTTTGAACACGGGGCGTGTGGACCTGACACGCACGGTGGCCATGACCGGCAGCGAAGTGCTGAAACCGGCCTACTGCAAGCTCAAGGTGGGCGCGTTGCTCACGAACGTGTTCAAGGGAAACGTTACAACCGACGGCAGGCACCTGCGCTACATCAGCGGCAATCCCTTGACAGGGAAACAGATTGCAGCCAACGGCTATTTGGGCGCGTTCGACAGCCAGTTGACGGTTATCCCCGAAGGCGACGAGAACCACGAGATGTTAGGCTGGATAATGCCGCGCTTGAACGAGTTCAGCGTCAACCACTCTTACGCCAGCTGGCTCTTCCGTAAAAAGCAGTATGTGATGGATGCCCGCGTCAAGGGCGGCGAGCGCCATTTGATTATGTCCAACGAATACGACCGCGTGTTCCCCATGGACATCTATCCCGAATACTTGGTGAAGGCCATCATCGCGGGCGACATAGACCGTATGGAGGCGTTGGGCATTTACGAGGTGGCTCCCGAGGATTTTGCCTTGTGCGAGTTTGTCTGCTCCTCCAAAATGGAGTTGCAGCGCATCGTGCGGGCAGGGCTTGACATGTTGCGTGCCGAAATGAGTTAAGTTTTCTCAAAACCAACAAATA
>JAJPYW010000267.1 GCA_021204715.1 Prevotellaceae bacterium | reverse complement strand
ACCCACGGATGCTCCTGCTTCCGGTCATGACGATAGTGGGCACGTGGGCCGGCTGCTTGGTGGCCGCGCTCTTCTTGACACACCGTTCCGTCGCCGATTGCTTGGCCGTAGGCTCCGGGTTTGCCTACTATTCACTCTCGGGCATCTTCATTACAGAATACAAAGGAGCGGAATTGGGCACCGTCGCGTTGCTTTCCAATATATTCCGCGAGTTGCTCACATTGGTCGCCGCGCCGCTCATGGTACGCTTCTTCGGCAAGCTCGCACCCATCTCGGCAGGCGGCGCCACCACCATGGACACCACATTGCCCATCATTATGCGCACGTCGGGCGACCGCTTTATGGTAGTCTCCATTTATCACGGTTTTGTAGTAGATTTCACCGTCCCCTTCTTGGTGACATTCTTCTGTTCGATATAGATAGAAGAAAGTACTTCGGAGGTCGTCAGACCGACCAAGCCTCCCCTATAAGGGGAGGCTTGGTGGGGTGGTCAAGCAATAAGACGGGTGTTTTAGAATAATCTATTCTAAAACATCCGTCTTACACGCTCTATCCCCGCCGCCAACGCGTCCACCTCTTCCTTTGTATTATATAGCGCGAACGACGCGCGCACCGTGCCCTCTATCCCCAACCGTTGCATGAGCGGCTGGGCGCAGTGGTGCCCCGTGCGCACGGCGATGCCCAACCGGTCGAGCAACGTACCCATATCCAAGTGGTGTATGTTTCCCACCAAGAATGAGAACACGCAGCTTTTGCCCGGCGCCTCTCCGAAGAGGCGTATGCCGGGGATAGCATTCAAGCGCCCGGTGGCATACGTAGTGAGTTCACGTTCGTATGCGGCTATTTCATCCATGCCGATAGCTGAAACATAGTCGAGCGCCTTGGCCAAGCCGTGCGTGCCGATGTAATCGGGCGTGCCCGCCTCAAACTTGAAAGGCAACTCGTTGAACGTGGTGCGCTCGAAGGAGACCGTCTGTATCATCTCGCCGCCCCCTTGGTAAGGCGGCAAGCGGTCCAGCCACTTCTCTTTGCCGTAGAGCACCCCCACACCCGTGGGGCCGTACACCTTGTGAGAAGAGAAAACAAAGAAGTCGGCGTCGAGTGCCTGCACATCGATAGGTATATGCGAGATAGACTGGGCGCCGTCCACCAAAACAGGCACGCCCCGGCTGTGGGCGATAGCCACCATCTCGCGGACGGGATTCACCGTACCCAACGTATTCGATACATGCGCCACGCTCACCAACATCGTGCGCGGCGTGAAGAGCTTGCGGTATGCCTCCATGTCCAATACCCCTTGGTCGTCCATGGGAATCACCTTCAACACGATGCCTTTCCTCGCGGCGGCAAGTTGCCAAGGCACGATGTTGCTGTGGTGTTCCATGACCGATACCATCACCTCGTCGCCCTCCTTCATGCAAGCCTCCGTAAAGGTAGAGGCAATCAAGTTGATGCTTTCGGTGGTGCCGCGTGTGAAGACAATCTCGTTTGCACTGCGGGCATGGATGAAGCGGCGCACCGTCTCCCGGCTCGCCTCGTGCAGCTCCGTGGCTTGTTGCGAAAGGAAGTGCACGCCCCGGTGCACGTTGGCGTTCACCGAGTAGTACTCGTTGGTAATGGCCTCCACCACCGCGCGCGGCTTCTGCGTGGTGGCGCTGTTGTCAAGGTAGACAAGCGGCTTCCCGTACACTTGGCGCGAGAGGATAGGGAAGTCGGCTCTTATTTGCGCTATGTCGTACATATATAATCTCTTTTGAATGTCGATTCAAGCGGATATGTGCCTTTTACTTGCATATACTGCACCCCCTGCAACGGTGCAGTTCCCCGCGGAAGCGCTTGTCGAGCAGCAAGTGCAGCCGCTCCTTTAACGCCTCCAAGCGTATGGTGTCTATCACTTCGCCCACAAAGGCGAACATGAGCAGCAACCGTGCCTCTTTCAGCGGAATACCCCGTTGGCGCATGTAGAAGAGCGCGTTGTCGTCGAGCTGCCCCACGGTGGCGCCGTGGCCGCATTTCACGTCGTCGGCATAGATTTCCAATTGCGGACGGGTGTACATACGCGCCTCGCGCGTGGCGCAAAGGTTGCGGTTGGTCTGCCGGGAAACCGTCTTTTGGGCATGCGGACGCACCAACACTTTGCCCGAGAAAGCACCCACGGAACTGTCGCCAAGCACATACTTGTATAGTTCGTTGCTGGTGCAGCCGGGCACGGCATGGTCTATGAAGGTGTGGTTGTCCACATGCTGGTGCTTGTCCTCCACGGCCATGCCGCAAAGGTTCAATGTGGCCCCTTCGCCGGCAAAGCGGGCTTCGGTCGTGTTGCGCGTCACGCCGTTCAAGAGCGTCATGTTGTTCAGCAACACGTTGCTGCCGCGTTCTTGTTTCAAGTAGAGGTTGCTCACGCGCGCGGTGCGCTCGTGCGTCTCTTCCAATTCATAAAAGTCCACCGTGGCGCCCGCTCCCACGTACAATTCCACCACCTGCGTGGCAAGGAAGCGCGCGTCGTCCAAGGCGTGGTCGCATGCCAACAAACGCACTTCTGCCCCCTCTTCCACAATGACAAGCAGCCGGCGGTTCACCAACAAGTCCACCCGGCTCTTCAAGACGTTCACAAGCTGCACGGGCTTCTCCACCACCGTGCCCTTGGGCACGTAGAGCAACACCCCGTCCTCGCAGAACGCCGTGTTGAAAGCCGTGAGGCCATCGCCCGACGTGTCGGCCAAGCGGCCGTAGTATTGTTCGAGCAATCCCGGGCAACGCCTTTCCGCCTCCTGCAAGCTGCACAGTACAACCCCTTCGGGCAACGCACTCTTGCTGTGAGGCGAAGGCCGCAGCATGTCGTTCACCACAAAGTGCAGCGAGGTGTTTATGTGCGGCACGTCGCACCGCAAGAGTTCCAACTGGTTCACCGGCACCTCCAAGCGGTTCAAGTTCAGTCCATATTCAGGCTCGAACAGCTTACCCATGTCGGTGTACCGGTACTTCTCCTCTTTCAAGGTGGGGAATCCCAACCGTTGGAAGTCGTCGAAAGCCGCCCGGCGACGCGCGTTCACCGCCGCGGGGCTGTGCCGGGTGAGCGTCGCTTCGGCCTCGTTGTAGAGCGCTATGTAAGGTTGTTCCCGGTTCATGCTTCCATGGTTTGTTTCAGCCAGTCGAATCCGCGCGCCTCTATCTCTTCGGCCAATTGCGGCCCGCCTGTCTTGACGATGCGTCCGCCAAGCAGCACGTGCACCGTGTCGGGCTTCAAGTAATCAAGCAGACGCTGGTAGTGGGTGATGACCAATGCGCTTGTCTCGGGCGTCCTTAATTTGTTGAAGCCGTTTGCCACTACACGCAAGGCATCCACGTCGAGCCCCGAGTCGGTCTCGTCCAATATGGCGAAGCGGGGCTCGAGCATGGCCATTTGGAATATCTCGTTGCGCTTCTTCTCTCCGCCTGAAAAGCCCTCGTTCACCGAGCGGTTGGCCAGCTTGTTGTCCAATTCCACGATGGCCCGCTTCTGCCGCATCAGCTTCAAGAACTCGCCGGCCGAGAGTGCGGGCAGGTGCCGGTACTTGCGCTGTTCGTTCACGGCGGCGCGCATGAAGTTCACCATCGACACGCCCGGTATCTCCACCGGCGTCTGGAAAGAGAGGAAGATGCCCTCGTGCGCGCGCGCTTCGGGCGTCATGGCAAGCAGGTCCTTGCCGTTGAACGTCACCTCTCCGCGCGTCACTTCGTAGGCCGGGTGCCCCACGAGCACATTGCTCAACGTGCTCTTGCCGGCGCCGTTCTGCCCAAGCAAGGCGTGGATTTCACCGTCGCGTATGGTAAGGTCGATGCCTTTCAATATCTCCTTTCCGCCAATGGAAACATGCAGGTCTTTGATTGTTAACATATCCTTGTGATAATTGACGTTTATAACTGATTGTATTATCCCACGCTCCCCTCAAGTGACACGCTAAGGAGCTTCTGCGCTTCCACGGCAAACTCCATGGGCAGCTTGCTGAGCACCTCTTTGGCATAGCCGTTCACTATCAGTCCCACGGCGTCTTCGGTGGCAATGCCGCGCTGGTTGCAGTAGAATAGTTGGTCTTCGCTTATTTTGCTGGTCGTGGCCTCGTGCTCCACCACCGCCGTAGGGTTGTGTATGTCCATGTAAGGAAAGGTGTGCGCGCCGCAGCGGTCGCCCAAGAGCAACGAGTCGCACTGGCTGTAGTTGCGCGCGTTCTCGGCTTTCGCCGCCACACGCACCAAGCCCCGGTAAGCGTTCTGGCTCTGTCCTGCCGATATGCCCTTGCTCACGATGGTGCTGCGCGTGTTGCGCCCCAAGTGAATCATCTTCGTGCCCGTGTCGGCTTGCTGGAAGTGGTTGGTCACCGCCACGCTGTAGAATTCGGCCGTGGCGTTGTCGCCTGCCAAGACGCACGAGGGATACTTCCACGTAATGGCCGAACCCGTCTCCACCTGCGTCCAAGAGAGCTTGCTGCCTTCTCCTTTGCACACGCCCCGCTTGGTCACGAAGTTGTACACGCCCCCTTTGCCTTCGGCGTCGCCCGGATACCAGTTCTGCACCGTGCTGTATTTCACCTCGGCATGGTCCATCACCACAATCTCCACAATGGCGGCGTGCAGTTGGTTCTCGTCGCGCATGGGGGCGGTACAGCCCTCCAAGTAAGACACGTAAGCGTCGTCGTCGGCTACTATCAACGTGCGCTCGAACTGCCCTGTGTTGCGGGCGTTGATGCGGAAGTAAGTAGACAGCTCCATGGGGCAGCGCACCCCTTTGGGAATGTAGACGAACGAACCGTCGGAAAAGACCGCCGAGTTGAGCGCGGCGAAGAAGTTGTCGCGGTAGGACACCACCGAGCCCAAGTATTGCCGCACCAAGTCGGGATGCTCGCGCACCGCCTCGCCGAAAGAGCAGAATATAATGCCCTTCTCTATGAGCGCCTCCTTGAAGGTGGTTTTAATGGAGACCGAGTCCATCACCGCGTCCACGGCCATGCCACCGAGCGCCATGCGCTCTTCAAGCGGAATACCGAGCTTGTCGAAGGTCTTTACCAATTCAGGGTCTAATTCGCCCGTCTTGCCCTCCGCTTTCTTCTTCTGTGGGTTGGCATAATAAGAAATGGCTTGGTAGTCTATCGGGGGGATGCGCAAGTGCGCCCACGTGGGCATGGGCATGGTGAGCCAGTGTCGGTAGGCCTTCAAGCGGAAGGCGAGCAGCCACTCCGGTTCCCCTTTCTTTTGGGAGATGAGCCGCACCACGTCCTCACTCAGTCCACGCGCTATGATGTCGGTATCCACATGGGTGGTGAAGCCATACTTGTACTTCTCGCCGGTGAATTCCTTTACATATTTATTCGGTTCTTTCTCTTGCATCATACGTCCAATAAGTAGTGTTCGGTCATATCTTTGGCCACGGGGAAGAACGCGCCCGCTATCTCGGCGATGGGATAATACATGCGCGACTCCCTCTTCAACTGTTTCTCGACGATGCGGCCGTCGGCGTCGATGTACTCCAAGACACACACCAAAAGGCTCGCCAAGAGCAGGTACTTGGCCGCCCCAAGCAGCAGCCCCAACATGCGGTTCACCCCGCCCAAGGAGACCGCTTTCAACGCCCGCGTCAGGAGCGAAGCCACAAGCGTGAAGAGCAACGGAACGGCAAGCCAGATAAGTACAAAGGCGAGTATCTGCACGAAGGTGTGGGAACCGCCCACCACGTCCGCCAATTTGTCGGCTGTGGGGGCATAGAGCGCTTTGGCCACCAAAAGGCCTGCCACCAACCCTGCGATAGAGGCCAACTGTTTCAAAAAACCCTTTACATAGCCCAAAACGGCCCCCAACCCTACAACCACTATGATAATAATGTCTATAATCATAAAAGCCTTTTCGGAAACAGGCGCAAAGTTACAAAATAATTTCCTATTCCGTATGCGGCGGGTTTTAGAAAGTAGAAGCAGGGGAGTTGTTATGGGCGTCGCGGCTTTATCATCGATAGTAAAGCGGCAAACTAAGCAATGGGTTTCTTGCGGTCTACAAACTCGAGTTTGTAGGGGTTATGAATTCAGTTTGTAGGTGCTATGAATTCGAATTTGTACGTGTTATAAATTCGAATTTGTAGAATCTAATAAAAGTATTGATGAAGTGGCAACGACTGTATTGCATGGTTCCTATGGAATCGCTTCGATAGATGCTATGGAATCGCTTCGATAGATGCTATGGAATCGCTTCGATAGGTTTCATGGAAGCGCTTCGATAACTTGAGTGGAAGCGCTTCGACTCGATGCATGGAATGTGCTTGATGCACCCCGCCGTTCTTATTCCCTTTGCCCGATGTATGTGTTACATAAAAAAGTCAAGCCGTATTCCTCGGGGAGAAATACGGCTTGAACGGCAATCAATCTCTTTATGTCTGTGCAGTGACTCCGGTGCGATTCAAACGCACGACCTTCAGAACCGGAATCTGACGCTCTATTCACTAAGCTACGGAGCCGATTGGTTTGCAAAAGTATAAAAAATAGTTGCATCTACCTAACTTTTTCCCATTTTTACGCTCTCCACGACAATTTTTTAAATATCATTTGTTCAACTCATTAGACAGTTTACTGTACATTTTTCTCATTTTTATGCGAAAACAGTGGCAAATATCAATATTATCCTTATCTTTGCCGCTCAATAAACAGAAAAATAAAAGGAATCTATGAGTTATTTGATAAAGCCAAAGAACTACAAGCCGTTGCTTGACTTGAAGCAGACGGAATTCGCCATCAAGCAGATAAAGGAGTTTTTCCAGCAGAATCTCTCTGCCGAGTTGCGCTTGCGCCGTGTCACCGCCCCGCTGTTTGTGTTGAACGGCATGGGCATCAACGACGACTTGAACGGCGTGGAGCGCCCCGT
Organism: Prevotellaceae bacterium; assembly: GCA_021204715.1. Lineage (GTDB taxonomy): Bacteria > Bacteroidota > Bacteroidia > Bacteroidales > Bacteroidaceae > Bacteroides. The sequence continues at coordinate 49 of JAJPYW010000267.1, read as the reverse complement.
CTGTTTCCCTATCAAGGATTTGGGCGACGCCAAGGCCGAGGTGGTGCAA
>JAJPYW010000017.1 GCA_021204715.1 Prevotellaceae bacterium | reverse complement strand
GGCTTCAACGAGGCTGTTTTCGCGTGTCGCTTTGTTTTACCACACGCCGGGCTCGGCGCCGCTATGCGTGGCAAGGCGGGGATCGGCAGAAGCTGGCGCGTCAAGGCCGGCATTTGCGAATATGTTCGCCATGGTTGTAGAGGGCCTGAAAAACACTACACTTTTCAGCTTGCGGCCGCGAGGTTTCCTATTTTTTTTCGTAATATTGCAAGCGTAAACCAGTCTCCATTGCCATGCATATATATTTCGTTGGTTGCATGGTGGATAAACGGGCATCGCTCCATTTGACCGGTTTTACATTATTGAAGAGCATTATATATAGAATCGAATTCAGGTTATATCATATATATGTACAATGCCAATCATCGTGGCGGAAGGGCGCGCCGGAACGAGGTACACCGCCGGGGCGTGCGGGCAAGACGTGTCGTCGCCTTGCTGATAAGGGTGTTGCCGGCTTTGGCGGCAGTGTGGATATTGACTGACTCGACTGTCTTGGCAGCGAGCATGCAAGTCTCCTTGGACGCGCTTCGTAAAGCGGCGGAGCAAGGGGATGCCGAGGCGCAATGCAGCTTGGGATTGCGCTACTACAACGGCGAGGGCGTGGCGCAGAGTTATGCCGTGGCGGTGGAGTGGTACCGCAAGGCGGCAGCGCAGGAAAACATGTCGGCACAGTATTTCTTGGGCACTTGTTACTACGACGGCACGGGTGTGGAGCAAAGCGACGGCGAAGCGGTGAGCTGGTACACGCTCGCGGCGGAGCAGGGGCATCCGTATGCCCAATATTTCTTGGGCATGTGTTATTACAACGGCACGGGCGTGAGGCAGAACTATAAGGAGACAGTGAAGTGGTACACCTTGGCGGCTATGCAAGGGGTGGACGTGGCGCAGTATAATTTGGGCATCTGCTACGAGAACGGGTATGGCGTGATGCGCGACGACGCCGAGGCGGCACGGTGGTACCGGGAGGCGGCCGACCAAGGGGAGATGCACGCACAGTACAACCTGGCGGCTTGTTATGCCGACGGGCGCGGGGTGGAGCAAAGCGACGTGCAGGCGGCGCGTTGGTATGCGCGGGCGGCAAGTCAAGGAAACGTGAGCGCCCAACTGAACTTGGGCATCTGCTACGCTACCGGCAGCGGGGTGGAGGCGGACGATGCCGAGGCGGTGAAGTGGTTCAAAGAAGCGGCAGGGCAAGGCAGCGCGAAGGCGGACTTTAACTTAGGGGTGAGTTACCAGCTTGGCCGCGGGGTGGAGGCGGACGACGCCGAGGCTGCACGGTGGTTCATGAAAGCGGCCGGCTTGGGTGTGGAAGAGGCGGGGCGGCGGCTCTACGGGTTGGTGGCGGCACCGGCCGGAAAGGGCGACGCCGAGGCGCAATTCAACTTGGGGCTTTGCTATGCCGAGGGCTACGGCGTGGGGCAAAGCGACAGGCAGGCCGTGGCGTGGTGGCGCAAGGCGGCGGCGCAAGGATGGATGGAGGCGCAATACAACTTGGGGTTGTGCTACTATCACGGCAAGGGCGTGACAAGGAGCTACGAGGATGCGGTGAAGTGGTTCCGAAAAGCGGCCGACGGGGGCGACGCCGACGCCCGTTACAACTTGGGCGTGTGCTACGACAGCGGCACGGGCGTGGCGCAAAGCTATGCAGAAGCGGCCGGCTGGTACCGCAAGGCGGCGGAACAGGGACATGCGGGCGCAGCCTACAATTTGGGCGGATGTTACTATAACGGCGAGGGCGTGAAGCAAGACTATGCCGAGGCGGTGAAGTGGTACCGCCTCGCGGCCGAGGACGGCGATGCCGCCGCGCAATACCAATTGGGCGTGTGCTATGCCTTGGGCAGGGGCGTCAGGCAGGACAGGGCGGAGGCCGTGAAGCTGTGGCGCATGGCGGCGGAACAAGGTGATGCGGATGCGGTGGCTGCGCTTAAGAGTGATGAGTAATGATTCCTTTTCCTATAATCTTATCCATTATTTTCGTATAAACCTAAGAAAAAAAACGGGTGTTTGTGCATTATATCCAAAATAATGGGTATTTTTGCGCCGTTTTAAAGAATAATTATACGAAATGAAAAAGAAGAGTACGCGGTTGGACGCCATCAAGATGATTGTCTCGAGCAAGGAGTTCGGCTCGCAGGAGGAGCTGTTGCAGGCGTTGGAGCAAGAGGGCTTCAAATTGACGCAAGCTACCTTGTCGCGCGACTTGAAGCAGCTTAAAATAGCCAAGGCCGCCAATATGGGCGGGAAGTATATCTACGTGCTGCCCAACAACATCATGTACAAGCGTGCCAACGAACAGAGCGCGAGCGAAATGTTGATGCGGGGCGGGTTCGTGTCGTTGCAGTTCTCGGGCAACATCGCCGTGATACGCACCCGGCCGGGGTATGCCAGCAGCATGGCCTACGATATTGACAACCGGGAGTGTGGCGCGGTGCTTGGCACCATAGCCGGCGATGACACCATCATGATGGTGTTGAAGGAGAAGGCCACGCACAAGGAGATTGTGGATTTCTTGGCGGAAATCATTCCGAATTTAGATAAAGAATCAAAATGGGAGTAAAAGAGATGGAATTGAAGGATATTGATGTCATGGTGGCCGACGCCTCGCACGAGGTGTACGTCGACAAGATACTCAAGACTATCAGCGACGCGGCCAAAGTGCGGGGTACGGGCATCGCCGCGCGCACGCACGAGTATGTAGCTACGAAGATGAAGGAGGGCAAGGCGATTATCGCTTTGTGCGGACAGGAGTTCGCCGGGTTCACCTACATAGAGAGCTGGGGAAACAAGCAGTATGTGGCTACTTCGGGGTTGATAGTGCACCCCGATTACCGTGGTTTGGGACTTGCAAGGCGCATCAAGCGCGCCTCTTTCCAGCTGGCCCGCTTGCGTTGGCCGCATGCCAAGATATTCAGCTTGACCAGCGGGGCCGCCGTAATGAAGTTGAACACCGAGTTGGGCTACCTGCCCGTGACGTTCAACGAGCTGACGGACGACGCCGCCTTCTGGAAAGGTTGCGAGGGGTGTACGAACCACAACATCTTGGTGGCCAAGGAGCGGAAGTTCTGCATCTGCACGGCCATGCTCTACGACCCGAAGTTGCACGGGGATGAGGGCGTGTGAGAAGCCTCGAAAAGGGGACTGTCAAGGGAGATGATAAATTCAACAGCGTTTTATTTAACTTCAAAAGATAATGAAAAAGAAAGTAGTGGTAGCGTTCAGCGGGGGTTTGGACACCTCGTTCACGGTGATGTATTTGGCCAAGGAGAAGGGGTATGAAGTGCATGCCGCTTGTGCCAATACGGGCGGGTTCAGCCCCGCGCAACTGAAAACCAATGAAGAGAACGCTTATAAATTGGGCGCCGCCAAATACGTGACGCTCGACGTGATGCAGGAGTATTACCGGAAGAGCTTGAAATACATGGTCTACGGCAACGTGTTGCGCAACGGCACGTATCCCATATCGGTGAGCTCGGAACGCATCTTCCAAGCGTTGGCCGTGGCGCGCTATGCCAACGAGATAGGGGCCGACGCCATAGCCCACGGCTCTACGGGCGCGGGCAACGACCAAGTGCGTTTCGACATGACCTTCCTCGTCATGGCGCCGGGTGTGGAAATCATCACCTTGACACGCGACATGGCTTTGAGCCGCCAAGAAGAGATAGACTATTTGAACAAGCACGGCTTCAACGCCGACTTCGCCAAGCTGAAATACTCTTATAACGTGGGCTTGTGGGGCACGTCTATCTGCGGGGGCGAGATACTCGACTCGGCCCAAGGACTGCCCGAAAGCGCCTACTTGAAGCACTGCACCAAGGAGGGGAGCGAGCAATTGCGCCTCACCTTCGAGAAGGGTGAACTCAAGGCGGTGAACGGCGAGGCTTTCGCCGACACGGTGAAGGCCATTCAGCGTGTGGAGGAGATAGGAGCCGCTTACGGCATAGGACGCGACATGCACGTGGGCGACACCATCATCGGCATCAAGGGGCGCGTGGGCTTCGAGGCGGCCGCGCCCATGCTGATTATCGGCGCGCACCGTTTCTTGGAGAAATATACGCTGAGCAAGTGGCAACAGTACTGGAAGGACCAAGTGGCCAACTGGTATGGCATGTTCTTGCACGAGAGCCAGTACTTGGAGCCGGTGATGCGCGACATCGAGGCGATGCTCGAGAGCTCGCAACGCCACGTGAACGGCACGGCCATTTTGGAACTGCGTCCTTTGAGCTTCTCCACCGTGGGTGTGGAGAGCGCCGACGACTTGGTGAAGAACAAGTTCGGCGAATATGGCGAGATGCAGAAGGGCTGGACGGCCGAGGACGCCAAAGGCTTCATCAAGGTGACTTCCACCGCCTTGCGCGCCTTCTACGCCAACCACAAAGAGGAGAAAGAGGGTATTTGACAAAGAGAGAACATATATATAATAAGGTATAAGCAGACAAAGGGCGTGTTATGGTGAAAGTAGGTATTGTAGGCGGCGCGGGATACACCGCCGGCGAGTTGATAAGGTTGCTCGTGAACCACCCTGCGGTGGAGATTGTATTCGTGAACAGCACGAGCAACGCCGGCAACCGGGTGACGGACGTGCACGAGGGGTTGTACGGGGAGTGCGGCTTGCGCTTTACCGACAAGTTGCCCTTGGAGGAAATCGACGTGCTCTTCTTCTGCACCGCCCACGGCGACACGCGCAAGTTCTTGGAAAGCCACGAAGTGCCGCAGGATTTGCGCATTGTGGACCTGTCGATGGATTACCGCCTGTCCGCCGAAGGCAACGACTTTGTCTACGGGTTGCCTGAACTGAACCGCGCGGCTATCGGCAACGCCCGCCACATTGCCAACCCCGGCTGCTTCGCCACCTGCATACAGCTTGCCTTGTTGCCCTTGGCTGCGAACGGCCTGCTTCATGAAGACATTCCGGTGAACGCCATTACCGGCAGCACGGGGGCGGGCGTGAAGCCGGGGACGACCACGCACTTCAGCTGGAGGAACAACAACTTGAGCGTGTACAAGGTGTTCGAGCACCAGCATGTGCCCGAAATCAAGCAGTCGTTGCGGCAGTTGCAACCGGGTTTCGAGGCTGAGATAGACTTCATTCCCTACCGTGGCGACTTTCCACGCGGCATCTTCGCCACCACGGTGGTAAAGACCGATGTGCCGCAGGAAGAGATTCAACAACTGTATGCCGACTTCTATGCCGACGCTCCTTTTACGCACGTGGTGGAGAAAAACATCGACTTGAAACAGGTGGTGAACACCAACAAGTGCCTGCTGCACTTGGAGCGGCACGGCCGCAAGTTGCTTGTCGTGTCGTGCATAGACAACCTGCTGAAAGGTGCCAGCGGACAGGCGGTGCAGAACATGAACTTGATGTGCGGCTTGGAGGAGACGGCAGGACTGCGCTTGAAGCCGTCGGCCTTCTAAGGGCGGTTCAAACGCGGACATTGTGCCTTTAAACCGGCGGAACCGGCAGTTTAAGTCCGCAATATCAAGAAGTATTAATCCGCAGTATCAAGAAGTTTAACCAGAAGCATCATAGATTTAAATTTGAAGTAGTATGAAGCTATTTGACGTTTATCCCTTGTTCGACATCTGCATTGTCAAAGGGAAAGGTTGCCGGGTGTGGGACGAGAACGGTACGGAGTATCTCGACCTGTACGGCGGCCACGCGGTGATTTCCATCGGGCACGCCCATCCGCATTATGTGGAGACTTTGAGCCGGCAGGCGGCCGCGTTGGGTTTCTATTCCAATTCCGTCGTCAACAAGTTGCAACGGCAGCTGGCCGAGCGGTTAGGACGGGTTTGCGGTTACGACGATTACGCCTTGTTCCTCATCAACAGCGGCGCCGAGGCCAACGAAAACGCCTTGAAGCTGGCCTCTTTCTATAACGGACGCACCCGTATCATCGCCTTCTCGAAGTCTTTCCACGGACGTACTTCGCTCGCGGTGGAGGTGACCGACAACCCCAAGTACATGGCGCCCATCAACCGGTGCGGACACGTCACTTACCTGCCGTTGAACGATGCCGAGGGGGTGAAGGCGGAACTGGCCAAAGGCGACGTGGCGGCCGTCATCATAGAGGGTATCCAAGGCGTGGGCGGTATCCAAGTGCCCGACGACGCCTTTATGCAGACGCTGCGCGCGGCCTGCACGGAACATAACACAGTGCTTATCCTCGACGAGGTGCAGAGCGGCTACGGACGCAGCGGCAAGTTCTTTGCCCACCAGTACAGCGGCATCCGTGCCGACCTTATCACCGTGGCCAAAGGCATAGGCAACGGCTTCCCCATGGGCGCCGTGCTCATCAGCCCCCTGTTCACGCCGGTCTACGGGCAGCTTGGCACCACTTTCGGCGGCAACTACATGGCCTGCACCGCAGCCTTGGCCGTTTTAGACGTAATGGAGCAGGAGCGTTTGGTGGAGAACGCCGCCTGTGTGGGCACCTACCTCATCGACAAGTTGAAAGGTTTCCCGCAAATCAAGGAAGTGCGCGGCCGCGGCTTGATGATAGGATTGGAGTTTGCCGATCCCATCAAAGAACTGCGCTTGAAGCTGCTCAAAGAACAGCACGTCTTTACCGGCGTGAGCGGCACGCACGTCATCCGCCTCCTGCCGCCCCTCTGCTTTGGCATGGCCGACGCCGACCTCTTCTTGGAACGTTTCGAGAAGGCACTGGCTTCGTGCTGAATGTAATGTAATGTAATGGAATAGGAATAGGAACAGGCCTCCGCAACAGAAAAAACGGAACGTGTCTTAACGACACGCCCTGATTACTTCGGAGGCCGAAGGCCGACCAAGCCTCCCCTACGAGGGGAGGCTTGGTCGGGTGATAAAAAAGGAGATGGCCTCCGCAACAGAAAAAAAACGGGGCTTGTCTTAAAGACACGCCCCGTTTTTTTTTGTGTTTGGGGGGGCTGAAGAGAAAACACCAACATTGGGGTATGATCCCCACGAACAGACCACATGTC
>JAJPYW010000074.1 GCA_021204715.1 Prevotellaceae bacterium | reverse complement strand
CGCATCCCCTTATTCTATATCTTTAATATACGCCCTGCGCCGTTTGTGTTGTTCGGCCTTGAAATAGTCCCACTGCGCCTGCACCTTCCCGTTCTGTTCCAACTCCGGATTGCTTTCGGCCCACTCGAAGCCAAGCTGCATGTACACCGGCACCAAGTCGGCGAAGAGCAGCGCGTTCACGCCCTTGTTCTGATACTCCGGTTTCACGGCCACCAAGAGCAAGTCGAGCATCTTGGGATAGCGTTTCAAGAAGATGGTCTTCAGCAAGTAGTACCAACCGAAGGGGAAGAGCCGCCCGCGCGCTTTCTGCAACGCTTCCGAGAGCGAAGGCATGGAGATGCCCACGGCAATCAGGTTGTCCCCGGCGTCGGTCACGAGCGTGAGCATGCGCAGGTCAAGTACAGGCAGGTACATTTTGATATATTGGTTTATTTGTCCTTGCGACAAGGCTGAGTAGCCGTAGAGCGGCTTGTAGGCTTCGTTCATCAGCTCGAATATCTTCTGCCCATATTCCCGTTCCACCTTCCTTGCCGAGGTGTATTTCTTTATCTTGAGGTTATACTTGCGGCGAATGAGTTCGGCGATGCGTTGGTATTTCTCGGGCGTGGCGTCGGGCACGTAAACCTTGTATTCCACCCAGTCGGCGTCTTTGCGGAAGCCCATGCGCTCGAAGTGCTTCGGGTAATAGGGATAGTTGTAGGTGGTGGACATGGTGCTCAGTTGGTCGAATCCCTCCACAAGCGTGCCTTCGGCGTCAAAGTCGGTGAATCCCAACGGGCCTTGTATCTGCGTCATGCCCCGCTCTTTTCCCCACCGCTCCACCGTCTGAATCAACGCGCGCGACACTTCCCCGTCGTCGATGAAGTCTATCCAGCCGAAGCGCACCACCTTTTTATTCCACGTGCTGTTGGCCTTGTGGTTGATAATGGCCGCCACACGCCCTGCCATCTTGCCCTCCTTGTAAGCCAAGAAGTAGTCGGCCTCGCAGAACTCGAACGCCGCGTTCCGTTTCTTGCTGAAGGTGTTTATCATGTCGTCGGTAAGGTCGGGCACGGAGTAGGGATTGTCCTTGTAAAGGCGGTAGTTGAAGCGGATGAACCGCATCAATTCCCTTCTGTTGGTGACTTTCTTGATGGTAATGGCCATGGTCGTATTGCTGTTTACTGAATCGTCATCGATTGTGCGTTATGCAGATAGGGCATGGTATGTACCCGTTCCCATAAGTCAACAAAGAGGCGGCCCCGCCGCCGGCGGTTGTTGTAAAATACAAAGATAAGACGATTCTTCCTATTATACAAAGATTAGTAAGCCAAAAAGCGCATCTTCTCTGTCAAAAGGAGTATTTTATCGAAAAGAGTCTGTTTTGTATCGCCGGGCTGTGTCGTGGTTGTACATCACTTACAAGCTGCCTGCAAGCAAGGCTTTGCTTTGATAAGGCACCGCTTATTATCTGCCATGGTAGTGGCGAAGAGATACGTATCTCCCCCTTCGGCCAAGTTCAAGCGCCGGCGCAGTGCCGCCACCGAAAGCGGGAAGTTGCGTGCGGTGAGGTTGGCTTGCCGCACGTTTCCAAGCAGCGTTTTCAGCTCTTTCTTGCCGAAGCCGCACCGCGCTTCTACAAGGAAGCGGCGGCCGGGAAAGCCGGTCAGCAAGTTGTCGCCGGTGTAGAGGTGGCTGTTGGGATGCAGCTTCTCCAAGCCGAAGCGCGCGGCCGTCGTGCGGAAAGCGCCCGCTTTCAAAAGGGAGGCGTCGGGCTCGTAGAGATAACGCCGCAAGGTGGCCGTGTAACGACAAGCACACGCGCGCTCCTCCTTTCGGGTGAATGTGAACGGCCTGCAGGGTCCTCCGGCACGCAGGTTCACGCAGTGTATGGGAAGCGTGTCGCTCCCTTCGGGCGCCTGCCCCTTCTGCAACACCAACAGCAACTCTTTGCACTCGTTCTCCACAGCGACCACGTGCACCGCCGCCGTGCAAGGCAAGTCGTGCAAGGCAAGCGAGAGGTCGAGCATGGGCGAGAGCTTCACCAAGGCATGCTTTCCTTTTTGGAGCAGCAACGTCTGCAAGGCCGCTACATCGGGCTCGCAGGCGGCGATGGCCACCACTTTACCGCCTGCCTCGTCGCGCCTTGCAGGGTCTATGTAAAGCCACTCGGCGGGTGCCATCGCCTGCAAGTGGGCTGTGGCTTCCTCGTTGCAGACGGTGATGTGCTTCAAGCCCAACAGGGCGAAGTTGTGGGCGGCGGTGCGGCACAGCGCCGCCTGCCGTTCCACGTAAGTGACGTGCTTGAACGCCGGGGAAAGGAAGGCACAATCCACGCCGAAGCCGCCCGTAAGGTCGGTCAAGGTGTTGTCATCGGTCAAAGTTAATGTGTTGTCACCGGCCTTGGAAGCGGTGCCCTTTCCCCGCCACGCGCGCACCACGCCTGCCTTGTAGCGGGCTGTCAGTTCCGAAGAGCATTGCTCCATGGCAAGGTGTGCCGGGTAGCGGATGCCCTCTACCGCCGCCCACGAAGGCAGCTTTTCTGCGGCGGCTTGCCGGCCTGCGATTTGGGTAAGCGCCGCCGGCATGTCCACACCGGGAAAGCGCGCGGCTTGCAGGGCAAGCAGGGCGACGTCGTCCCGGCTGTGGGCGCGGACGAACTGCAAGGTCTCTTCGTTGAAGCAGGGCATGGCGGGGCTTTTACCTATGGTATGACTTGGTAATCGCGCATGGCCGTCTCCCTGTCCACCAAGTTGAAATGCCACCATTCGTGGGGCAGCGCGCGGAAGCCGGCTTCCTTCATCACCTTGCGCAGCAACAGGCGGTTCTCCCGCTCCTCGGCGGTGAGCTTGCCCGCCGCTATCAACCCCTCCTCGTCGGTGATGTGGGCCTCCACGCCCAAGTAGTCTACCGGCGTGCCCATGGGAAGGGGCGCGCCCGTCTCGTCCACGATGCTGATGTCCACGGCCAAGCCGTAGTTGTGCATGCCCCCGCCGTTGGCCGGGTTGGCCACGTAGCGGAACTTGGGCGTGCCTTTCACGGCGTCCCACATCTGCTGTTGCACGGACATGGGGCGCGCGGCGTCGTGCACGAAGAGCGAATAACCGGGGTGCAAGGCTTTAAGCAACGTTTGCGCGCGGTGCAGGCACTTCATGGCGTCGGGGTGCAGGTAGGCCTCGCGCAGGTCTTCGTAAAGCAAGTGGCCGGTGAAGTTGTCGGCACGGGCATACATCAAGCTGACGTGGATGGAGCTGTCGGCTTCGGCGATGTTCACCAAGCCCAACGAGTCCATGTAGCAGGCCGTGCGGCTTTTGGCGGGCTTGGCGGCGGTGGTCGTTCCGGCCTGCTTTTCCTTTTCCGCCGTTGCGCAGGACGCGCCGGCCGCGGGTGCGGAAGGCGTGGTTGCGGATGTGGTTTGAGTAGACGGTCCGTTTGTTCCTTTCCCGCCCGTACAGCCCGTCAAAGGGAGCAAGGCGGAGAAAAAAAGCGCGTATTTCATAAGCAGTTGCACAGTGGTTGAATTTTGAGCGTGCAATATAAGCTAAATTCTCCGACACTTGCAAGCGATTCCCGGTAAATATCGGTCACATCCCAAGGAAGCGCTTCGACTTGTTGAATGGAAGCACTTCGACTTGTTGAATGGAAGCGCTTCCACTCAACCTCATGATAGTATTGATGAGATGATAATGACTGTATTGATGAAGATCTATCGAAGCGATTCGATAGGTGGTATGGAATCGCTTCGATAGCACCTATGGAATCGCTTCGATACAACCCAAGAAAAACGCTCGTGGCAGATGGCCGGTGCGGTGGTTGTCCGGGGATTGAGCGGACGGTTGTCTTCTTATCCTTGTTGAATGGAGGCCTCGGGCGGGGCTTTGAGAAGGCCGGCGGCTATCTGCCCAAGACAAGTTCGTAGGCGTTTTGGTTGAGTACTTTCAGGGCTTGGTTCACGCTGTCGTTGGCCTTGTTTATCACTTGGTAATATTCGCCGGTGTCCCACAGGTCGCGGGCGATGAGTGCTTTCAGTTGCAAGGAGAGCAGCGGCAGGGAGGCTTCGTATTGTGCCTCGTCGAAGGGAATGTCGGCTTTGTCGGCCGCTTCGCGCAAGGTTGTCAGCAGGTCTTCAGTTACTTCAAACTCCTTGTTGAAGAGGTCGAATTGCTTGTATTTCTCTTGTAGCGTCTTGCGGTTTTCTTCGATGTACTTCGTGGTAGTGCCGACGATGACTCCTTTGGCCACCAAGTTGCGGTGGTAGTCGGTGTAGCGGGCGGTATCTATGGGCACGAAGAAGTCGGGCATAATGCCGCCGCCCCCATAAACGGTGCGGCCTAAGCGCTTGGTCTGGTACTTTAGTGAGTCGGGCAGGTGTATGCTGTCGGCATACATCAACTCGCCGTGGTTGTAGCGTTCCAAGAGGTCGCGGCGGTAGGCGGCTATGTCGGCGTTTCCTTCGGTGTCGTTGTAGGGCTTCTGTATGCAGCGTCCGGCAGGGGTGTAGTAACGGGCCACGGTGAGGCGTATCATGGAGCCGTCGGGCAGGTCGACGGGGCGTTGCACCAACCCTTTGCCGAAGGAGCGGCGCCCCACCACCACACCGCGGTCCCAGTCTTGAACGGCGCCGGTGACAATCTCGCTGGCCGAGGCGGAGTATTCATCGACCAATACCACCAACCGCCCCAACTGGAAACGTCCGTTTCCTTTGGCCAAGAACTCGCTGCGGCGCGAGGCCCTGCCTTCGGTGTAGACAATGAGTTCTTTCTGCCCCAAGAACTCGTTGGCCAAGTCGATGGCCGCGTTCAGGTAGCCGCCGCCGTTCCCTTGCAGGTCCAATATGAGCTCTCGCATGCCTTTGCCAAGGAGCGTTTTGAGTGCCTCTGCGAACTCCTCGGCAGTGGAGGCGCCGAAGCGGTTCACGCGGATGTATCCCGTGCCGGGTTGTATCATGTAGGCGGCGTCCAAGCTCAGTATGGGAATGGTGTCGCGCTTCACGGTGAAATGAAGCGGCCCGGCAAAGCCGCGGCGCACCACCGTGAGCTTCACTGTCGTTCCTTTGGGACCGCGCAGGCGCGACATCACTTCGTCGGTGCTCATCTTCACGCCGGCAATGGCCGTGTCGTTCACCGCCACAATGCGGTCGCCGGCCAGGATGCCCGCTTTCTCGGAGGGGCCGCTACCCACGGGTTGTATCACCAAGAGGGTGTCTTCCACCATCTGGAACTGCACGCCGATGCCCTCGAAGTTGCCTTGCAGGGGCTCGTTCATCTGCTTCACCTCTTCGGCATTGTTGTAGGTGGAGTGCGGGTCGAGCCCGGAGAGCATGCCGGTAATGGCCTCTTCTACCAGCTTGTGCTCGTCTACGGTGTCCACGTAAAGGTTGGTGATGGCAAACTGGGCCATTTGCAGCTTGCGCATGGCCTCGTCGCCTGTCTGTGCCCGCGCGGAAGCGAGAGAGGCGAGGACAAGGAGGGCGGCGGGGAGGGTGTGCTTCATTTTTGCTGTGGTGCTGTTCATGGTGGTCTATATCTTCATGCCTTGGGGAATGAACCTGCTGATGTCCTTGCCGTATTGCAGCAGCTCGCGCACGGTGGTGGAGCTTACGCACGTCAGTTCGGGCTCGGTGAAGAGCAGTATGGTCTCTATGCCGGCCAATTTGCGGTTGATGTCGGCAATGGTCTCTTCATACTCGAAGTCCTTGACGGTGCGTATGCCGCGTATAATCAAGCCGGCGTGCGTCTGCAGGGCGAAGTCTATCGTCAGGCTGCTGTAGGAGGCCACCTTCACGCGCGGCTCGCCGCGGTAATAGTCGCGTATCATCTGCTCGCGCTTTTCCAAGGGGAAGTATGTGTGCTTGTTTTCGTTGATGCCGATGGCTACCACTATTTCGTCCATGAAGCCCAATGCCCGCCTCACGATGGAGGCGTGCCCCACGGTGAACGGGTCGAACGTGCCGGGGAATATCGCTCGTCTCATGATGCCGCTCCTTTCTTTCTTTATATTATATAGGTTACGCGCATTGTATTATACAGGTTACGAGGCCAAATCTTCTTCGATGACCAAGTTGTCGATGATGAAGCTCTGCCGCTGCATGGTGTTCTTGCCCATGTAGAAGGCAAGCAGCCCGTCCACCAAGTCGGTCTTGCGCAGGTTGACTTGCTCCAAGCGCATGTCCTTGCCGATGAAGTACCTGAACTCTTCGGGCGATATTTCGCCTAATCCTTTGAAGCGGGTAATCTCGGGGTTGGGGCCCAACTTGTCGATGGCGGCGAGGCGCTCTTCTTCGGTGTAGCAATAGTTGGTCTGCCTCTTGTTGCGCACCCTGAAAAGCGGTGTCTGCAGTATGAACACGTGTCCTTTCTTAATCAATTCGGGGAAGAACTGCAGGAAGAAGGTGATGATGAGCAGGCGGATGTGCATGCCGTCTACATCGGCGTCGGTAGCCACGATGACTTTGTTGTAACGCAGTCCTTCGATGCCCTCCTCGATGTTGAGCGCGGCTTGCAACAGGTTGAATTCTTGGTTCTCGTAGACGATGCGCTTGGACAGCCCGTAGGAGTTGAGCGGCTTTCCGCGCAGGCTGAAGACGGCTTGCGTGTTCACGTCGCGGCTTTTGGTGATGGAGCCGCTGGCCGAATCGCCTTCGGTGATGAAGATGCACGACTGCGCCTCTTGCTCCTTGCCCTTGCCGTCGTTCAGGTGGAAACGGCAGTCGCGCAGCTTGCTGTTGTGCAGGTTGGCTTTCTTGGCGCGTTCCCTTGCGAGCTTGGTGATGCCGGCAATGGCTTTGCGCTCTTTCTCGGACTCTTGTATCTTCTGCAACATGGGTTCGGCCACTTGCGGGTTCTTGTGCAGGTAGTTGTCTACTTCGGTCTTGATGAAGTCGCCCACGAACTTGTTCACCGTGGGGCCGGCGGGTTTGTTCTCTTGCGGAATGGCGGGCCACATATTGTTGGAGCCGAGCTTGGTCTTGGTCTGGCTCTCGAACATGGGTTCCTCTACATCCAAGGCTATGGCGGCCACGAGTCCGTTGCGTATGTCGGAAAACTCCAAGTTCTTGTTGAAAAACTCCTTGATGGTGCGGGC
>JAJPYW010000044.1 GCA_021204715.1 Prevotellaceae bacterium | reverse complement strand
CATTCGACAAGTTGAGTGGAATGTGTTGAACAAAGTGTCAGATAACATTCGACTCAGGGTATCGACTACATTCCACTCACCCTATCGAATGTTGTCGACAGATTCGCGCATCCCAATGATTTGATACGATGCATCCCAATGGACAAGACTTGCTGACATATTGCTTGTCATCAATAGATAACACTTTCATTTTGACAAACACACCATAGATAGCCACCCTCCAAGGGCTTTCAAGCGGATTGTGCACCCTGTCACATACTCCTTCTGCACCCATTCCATACACTGCCATCCCGCCTCCTTTCTCATACAAGCCTTGGGACGAACGGCGATTTGTAAAGTACTGTGATAATCATTATTGCATTATTCCGTGCAATACCTACTATAACAACCTGATTACATACCACTTGCATACCTTATACATTGCACACCCACTATTCATGTCATCCAAATTTACCATTTTAACCGCTTTAAACGGCGTTCTTTTCCACCAACCGTACCCCCGCACGGATTTTTTCGATGCTGAGCGGCTTGTTTCAGCACCGCTATGACTATATAACACGGCATACAGACCACATCCCTTTCAAACCTTATTATTCAGCAGATAAGAAAAATCTATATACCATTTCCACGAATTATTGTATTCCACCGCCATAACGCAAAAAGAAGCCTTCTCTTCCTGCGCCCTGTTACCTCCCCTCCTTACAGCCATGGAAAGCCATCGACCGTTATCAAAGTTTTTTACAATTTATTTTTTTGGGGGGGGGCGGATAATTCACTACCTTTGCCGCATCATCACATCATCCCCCGGATATGACGCATACATTCCACTACCTCAAACGAATCCCGTCAAAGCGTTTTCAGGCAGCCGTGCTGCTGCCGTTTCTATCTGTTTCATTGTGGGCACAACAAGTCTCCGGACGGGTGCAAGACACGGAAGGAGAGCCCGTGGCCTACGCATACGTGGTGCTGCTGCAAAAGGCCGACAGCGTCGTGCTGACGGGCACGACGACCGATGAGGCGGGCGCTTTCAAGCTGATAGTGAGCGACAGGCAGAAGTGTTGCCTGCAGGTGTCGCACATCGGCTACCGCACGCAAAAGGTGGCCATAGACGGAGCATCCGTCGTGGTTACGTTACAGCCCGAGGCCATCGATGAAATTGTGGTAACGGGCGAGCGGATAATGCGCGACGCCTCGTCGCAAACCTATTTTATCACCGACTCCTTGCGGAAAGCCTCGGCCAATGCCATGCAGTTGCTCGGCAAGCTGCAAGGCATCTCTATAGACTGGGCCACCGAAGGGGTGAAGATAGGCGAATACCGTGATGTGCCCGTAATGGTGGAAGGCCGCGAGGTGGGTGCCGAGTACGTGCGCGGCCTCAACCCCGCGCGCATACGCCGGGTGGAGATGCTGCGTTATCCCAAAGGGAAATACGGCGACGCCCCCATTGTGTTGAATATTATCTTGAACAACGCTTACACGGGATTTGACTTGGGGATGCACGCGCGGGGAATGGCATCCTACAAGAACAAACATTCGCACCAAGCGGACGGAGGCGCCACGTTCACCTACGCCACCAAGAAATGGGACTTGTATGGTGACGCCGCCGTGAAAGAGAAACGCACCTACAAGGCGACGGCATACGCACAAACGTATCGAGAGGCTTCGGAAACGACGGCGGTGGAAGATTGCCGCCA
The DNA here is from genome assembly GCA_021204715.1 of Prevotellaceae bacterium. Taxonomy (GTDB): domain Bacteria; phylum Bacteroidota; class Bacteroidia; order Bacteroidales; family Bacteroidaceae; genus Bacteroides. The sequence continues at coordinate 5,413 of JAJPYW010000044.1, read as the reverse complement.
TCCCAACGGCAACGAGCGCCTCGCCGACTTGAATGTCTCTGCCGGCGTGGATTTCAAGGTAAAGCCCGGACACACGCTCTCGCTGCAATCGTGGGTGGAGCGCGGCAACGGGAAGGACAATGAGGCTTATAACGACGCGGCGGACGTGTTCTTGTCGCGCACGAAAGAGGATTATGAGGCCACGAGCGTCACCGCGGGCGCATACTATAAAGGAGAGGTGGCGGGAAAGCTGCAACTGTCGGGCGACGTGACGTACAACTATTATGACGTGGACGAAGACAAGCGCTACACCTTGCTTGAAGAGGTTTCCCGGCAGTTGTACGAAGGGAAGAAGAACTACTGGCGCGCCAACGCCGACGCCCGCTACACGTGGAGCGACAAGGTGGGCGGCACGATAGGCTATACCTTTACCGACAAGGATTATACCAACTACAACAAGCCCGACGGCGCCCGGTTGTTCTCTACAAGGGAACGCCGCCACGATGCCTATTTCAGCGTGTCGGTGGCGCCCGGCGACAACTTCAATTTTGTGGTGGGCAGCAACTTCTTGTATGTGCATGAAAAGAACGACACGGTGCGGGAGGGGAACTTCTCATGGATGCCGCTTGCCAAGCTCTATTGGCGTCCGTTCAAAGTGTTGTCGCTGCTTGGCAACTATTTCTGCGACGTGCAGCATCCCAACCTCGACCAGCTCTCGACGGTGGCTTACCGGCGCAACGATTACCTGTGGCACAAGGGCAACCCCACGCTGCGTGCCAACGTAATGCACTATATGGAACTCAGGCTCGACGTGAAGGACATCGTCGAGTTCACTTATATGTATAAACACACGGCGCATGAAATCTCGCCTTGGTATTATACCGGGGAAGACCGGGTTATAGAAACATTGACCGGAGGGGATTATGTGCATCAGTACGCAGGCTTCTCGGGCGACTATGCGCTGCCTCACCGCATAGGCATAAACTTCACAGCCAATTACCAATGGTACAAGCGGCGGGCTGCCGGTGAAAGCGCTTGGCAAAGGGGGCATACGTGGTATGTGGACGTGACAGCAGGCTGGCAAGCTACCGGCCACTTGGCGTTCATGGCGGGCTACTTCCTGCGCTACGACAGACAGCCGCTCTTGCAAGGCATGCAATACAAGCAAGACGAACAGTGCATGGTGGGAGCCAATATCTCCCTGTTGCAAAACAAGCTTTCCCTGATGGTGGCCACCACCATTCCCACCAACGCCCTGCCCAAGCGCGCGTACAGCGAAGTCACCCTTTCAGACTACCACTACATCACTTGGAACAATGAAAAGGTGAACAACGCGCTGTTCCAAGTGAGCCTTCGCTGGAACATCGGCAAAGGGAAAGCCGACCGTCCGCAGCACGTCAACCACACCGAAACTGAAAAGCCGGAGAAGTAGCGGGTCTGCTGCTCCTTTACTTGCGGCCCGCAGCCTCCAAGAAAGACGAAGATAGCGAAGGCGGGCAGCCCGCGCTGCCGCTTGCCTGCGCGGTGGTTTCCCTGTAGGCGGCGGGCAGTACGGGACAAAAATAGCGTGCGTTCTTCCATTTATCGGGCGGCCGGATAGGTATAATTATGGAATAAAACTGTATTTTTGTCCCCTGATTGTAAAGTAGGACAATGAAGATAACCATCGTATCGGGCGCACGCCCTCATTTTATGAAGATAGCCCCGCTGTGCCGCGCCATTGACGCCGCGCGCAAGAGCGGCAAAGAGATAACGTACCGCATTGTTTATACCGGCCCGGCCGACGACGCCGCGCTTGATGTATCGCTTTTCCCGGACTTGGCCATGCCCGCGCCCGACGCCTTTTTGGGCGTGAGCGGAAACAACCACTCCGAGGTGGCGGCCGCCATCATGCTGGCTTTCGAGAAGGAACTCGACAGCCATCCGGCACGGGTGATTCTCGTGGTGGACGACATGACAGCCACCATGAGTTGCGCCATCGTCGCCAAGAAGCGGGGGCTGAAAGTGGCGCACGTCATCGCCGGCACGCGCTCGTTCGACATGAACATGCCCCGCGAAGTGAACCGCACCATCGTGGACGCCATATCCGATTATCTTTTCACGGCGGGCATGAACGCCAACCGCAACTTGAACCAAGAGGGCATGATTCCCGACTACATACACTACGTGGGCAATATATTGATAGACAACGTGCGCTTCAACCGCCACCGCCTGTCGCAGCCGGTGTGGTTCGACGCGATGGGGCTGCACAAAGGAAACTACTTGCTGTTCACCCTGAACCGCCGCGACCTGTTGGAGAAGCGGCACACGCTGCGCGCCTTGCTCGAAGCGTTGACCGCGCACGCGGGCTACTTGCCGGTCATTGCGCCGGTACACCCGTATGTGGCCGAAGCGCTGCAATCGGTCATGCCCCAAGCGGAGAACTTGCACATACTGCCGCCGCAAAGCTACCTGAACTTCGGCTTCCTTATCAACCAAGCCAAGGGGATTGTGACCGATTCGGGCAACATAGCCGAAGAGGCCACCTTCCTCGACGTTCCCTGCGTAACGCTCAACACGTATGCCGAGCATCCCGAGACTTGGCGCATCGGCACCAACCGCTTGGTGGGGGAAGACGCGAAGGCGCTCGCAGAAGCGGTAAACCGCATCCTCAGCGGCGACTGGAACCACGCCACCCTGCCCGACCGTTGGGACGGGCGCACGGCCGAACGCATTGTGCAAACTTTGATAAACGGGGAGCGGGAAGGGAACAATCCTGACAAATAAACCTAAAAAACACTACTTTGTCGTTTGCAATCTCCTTTGATATAGTTCAATTAGCTAACTTTGCCGCCGAATCATGAAGCGAATGAAACAACAATATACCACCACGTGCTGCTTGCTGTCGCTTCTCCTTCTGCTGCCCTTGTGCGCGTCGGCACAAATCAGGGGAGTCGTCACCGATTCCCTTACCCGCGAGCCGCTCATGTACATCACCGTGCAGTATGAGGGGAAGGGTGTGGGAGCCATAACCAACGGCGAAGGAGAGTATTCGGTGGAGAGCCGCAAAGGGTGGAACGAGCTTACTTTCTCGGCTATCGGATACAACACGAAAAAGGTGGCTTTCGCGCCCGGCACGAGAACTATCAACGTGCAGCTTGTGCCTGCCGACGTGCAGCTGTCTGAAGTGGTGGTGAAGCCCGGAAGGGAACACTACTCGCGCAAGAACAACCCGGCGGTGGATTTCATGCGGCTTGTCATAGCGCACAAGAAAGGGCTGCGGCTCGAAGAGAACGACTATTACCAGTACCGCAAGTACGAGAAGATGAAGATGTCTGTCAACGACATTACCCCCGAGAAGATGGAGAAGGGCATCTACAAGAAATTCTCTTTCTTCAAGGATCAAGTGGAGGTATCGGAGAAGACGGGAAAGATGATATTGCCCATCTCTATCAAGGAGACTGCCAGCCGCACCATCTACCGCAAGAGCCCCAAAAGCGAGAAGACCATCATTGAAGGAATGAACTCCACCGGCATCGAGGATTTCTTCAGTACCGGCGGCATGCTCGGCACGATACTGACCGATGTCTTTTCAGACATAAACATCTACGACGATGAAATACGCCTGTTGCAACGCCACTTCATCAGCCCCATAGGAAGGGGAGCCATCAGCTTCTATAAATTCTATCTTATGGACACCTTGATGGTGGACCGTCAGGAGTGCGTGCACCTGACGTTCGTGCCGCAAAACTCGCAGGACTTCGGCTTTACGGGGCATCTATACGTAGTGAAAGACTCCACTTACGCGGTGAAAAAGTGCACCATGAACCTGCCCAAGAATACGGGCGTGAACTTCGTGGAGAACTTGGACATCGTGCAGCAATACGAGCAGTTGGAGGACGACAACTGGGTGCTCACCGACGACGACATGACCGTGGAGCTGGCTTTGGTCAAAGGGATACAGGGATTGGAAATAGAGCGCACCACGAAGTATTCCGACTACTTGTTCGACAACATAGAGCCGCGTCTGTTCCGCCTGAAGGGAAGCGTCATCAAAGAGGCCGACATGCTTTCCAAGAGCGACGAGTACTGGGCGAAAGCGCGGCAAGTGCCGCTCACAAAGAAGGAGAGCTCCATGGACGTGTTCATGAACCGCATAGAGCAGATACCGGGATTCAAGTATTTCATCTACGGCCTCAAACTCTTTATTGAGAACTTCTTCGAGACGGGCGGGAAGGAGCATCCCAGCAAGGTTGACTTGGGCCCGGTGAACACCTTCATCACCACCAATTACCTGAACGGAGTGCGTCTGCGTCTAAGCGGCATGACCACCGGAAACCTGAGCCCGCACTGGTTCTTCAGCGGCTACGGGGCCTACGGAACGCGCGACCACAAGTGGTTCTACTCGGGGCAGGCGGCCTATTCGTTCAACAAACGCGACTACGTGCTTTGGGAGTTCCCCAAGCACTACATCAGCTTCAACTACACCTACGACGTGATGTCGCCCATGGACAAATACTTGGCCACCGACAAGGACAACCTCTTCGTTGGGTGGAAATGGACCACCGTCGACCAGCTGTCATACATACGCGACGCCACCCTTACCTACGAATTGGAGACGCCTTCGGGATTCTCCATCAAGGCCTTCGCGCGCCACCGCAACGACCAGCCGGGAGGCAATCTTCAATACTGGAAGAACGACGGCGCCACGCCCGGACAGCTTGACGAAAGCAACACGTTCGTGCACGACATAACCACGACTGAAATGAACGTCACCCTGCGCTACGCGCCCGGCGAGACGTACGTCAACTCGAAGGAAAGGCGCGTGCCCGTCTCGTTGGACGCGCCCGTCTTCTCCCTCTCACACACCATGGGCATGAAGGTGTTGGGCGGCCAGTACAAGTTCAATCTCAGCGAAATCAGCCTGCGCAAGCGCTTCTGGTTCGGCTCTTGGGGCAAGTTAGACGCCACGGCGCGCGCCGGCGCCGAGTGGAACGCCGTGCCCTTCCCGTTCCTCAACCTGCCCATGGCCAACTTGTCTTACATCACCCAGAACAACGAGTCGTTCAACCTTATCAACAACATGGAGTTCCTCAACGACCGCTATGCCTCGCTCGCCTTGAGCTACGACATGAACGGGAAGCTGTTCAACCGTATTCCCTTGCTCAAAAAGCTTAAATGGCGCGAGATGTTCCGCGTGCGCGGCCTGTGGGGAAACCTGACCGACAAGAACAACCCTTACAAGAACGGCACATCCGACCTGTTTCTCTTCCCCATGCGCGACGGCGTGCCCACCAGCCACATCATGAGCAACACGCCCTACGTGGAAGCCAGCGTGGGCATCTACAACATCTTCAAGCTGCTGCACATAGAATACGTGCGCCGCTTCACCTACACCAACATTCCGGGCACCAAGAAAGGCGGCATCCGCTTTATGGTATTGATGATATTCTAA
>JAJPYW010000123.1 GCA_021204715.1 Prevotellaceae bacterium | reverse complement strand
ACAGTTCTTTGAGCGTGCGCTCTTCGGCAGCGGGCGAAACGTCGACGGTTACTTTCGGTAGGCCTGTTAACTCGTCGAAAGTAAACACCGGCCGACAACTGCGGATGAACTGCCCTATGCGGCTCATCGCCTTTTGGGGTATGGAATCCAAGCGTCCCAACACGGTATTGGCCATGAGACGCACGAAGTCGCCCAATGAACGGGTGGCGTAGATGTCCATGTAGAACGTGACGATGTCGGGCTGCGCCGCCTTCATGCGGTAAAAGACGTGGCGTATGAGTCCTGTCTTGCCCATACGGCGGGGAGCGATGAGGGTAACGTTACGACCGTTGTGAAGTGCGTCCATCATGGTCGCAGTCTCTGTTTCGCGGTCACAAAAGAACTCGGGGCTGTGGTAGCCGGCTATCAAGAAAGGATTGTTGGGCTTCATATCATTTCCGTTTTATCGTTACGTAACTTTCGTAACGCAAATATCGTAATGATTCTTTTAAACAACAAGAGATAATGGAAATAACTTGTCCGGTGCATAAAAATGTACTATTTTTGCAGTCGATTTGTGCAACCGATAAGAAAGGAGGCTTTTATGTTTTCAGCGTTCAATTGGCAACAGATGACGAGCGCGTTTATCGTGCTTTTCGCGGTAATAGATATTATAGGCTCCATTCCCATCATCATCAACTTGAAAGAGCGGGGCAAGGATGTAAACGCCATGAAGGCGACGCTTATCTCGTTCGTGCTCATGCTTGGCTTCTTCTATGCGGGCGACATGATATTGAGGCTGTTTCATGTGGATGCCGAGTCGTTTGCCGTGGCGGGTGCCGTGGTGATTTTCTTGATTTCCTTGGAGATGATTCTCGACATTGAAATATTCAAGAACCAAGGGCCCATCAAGGAGGCTACGTTGGTGCCGCTGGTGTTTCCGCTGTTGGCAGGTGCCGGGGCGTTTACCACATTGCTCTCGCTGCGCGCGGAGTATGCCAGCGTGAACATCGTGATAGCGTTGGTGCTGAACATGATTTGGGTGTACATCGTGGTGCGCATGACAGGACGCATACAGCGCTTTTTGGGCAAAGGGGGCATCTACATTATCCGCAAGTTCTTCGGCATCATCTTGCTTGCCATCTCGGTGAGGCTCTTCACGGCCAACATCACGGAGTTGCTCGCCATGTTGCAGGCGAACTGAAAGAGTAAATGCGAGCTATTATGATAAAGAACTTGGTTTTTGATTTCGGCGGTGTCATTGTAGATATCAGCCGTGAACGGGCGGTGGAGGCGTTCTACCGCTTGGGATTGAAGGATGCCGACAAGCGTCTTGACAAATACCACCAGACGGGCATCTTCCAAGAGTTGGAAGAGGGGAAACTGAGTGCCGACGAGTTCCGCGTCGAGCTGGGCAAGCTGTGCGGACACACGCTTACCGGGGAAGAGGTGCGGCAAGGCTGGTTGGGCTTCATGCTGCAAGTGGACATGGTGCGGTTAGAGTTCTTGGAGAGGCTGCGCCCCGCTTACCGGTTGCTTCTCTTGAGCAACACCAATCCCTACATCATGTCGTGGGCAAGGAGTGAGGCGTTCACGCCCGTGGGCAAGCCGTTAGATGCCTACTTCGACGGGTTGTATCTTTCTTACAAGACAGGCTGCATGAAGCCCTCGCTCGCGATATTCAACTACATGTTGGCGCATGAGGGCATCCGCCCTGAAGAGACGCTCTTCGTGGACGATGGCCGGCGCAACGTGGAAGCGGCCGAAGCGCTTGGGCTGCACACGCTCTTGGCTGTGAACGGCGAGCGTTGGTGCGATGCATTGGCCTTGAGAATAATACCTACTAATGGGGATTGCGTATCTGCTTGAAAAGCCGTTTCTTTGAAATCGGTTAAAGATATAAAACAGGTAATCATGAATGAACTGCATAAATACCGGGCTACCGACAAGATGAGCGACCTCATATGCGACAACTACTCCCTGCTGATGGTGATGAGCCGCTTCGGGTTGTCGTTGGGCTTCGGCGACAAGAGCGTGAAAGACGTGTGCCTGTCGCAAGGGGTGGACTACAAAACGTTCCTTGCCGTGGCCAACTTTATCAGCGAAGAGCGGTGTTCTTACGACGACCGTGAGGGAGACTTCTCCTTGCCGGCGTTGATGGATTACTTGAAGCGGGCGCACGTCTACTTCCTCGACTTCAACTTGCCGGCCATACGCCGCAAGTTGGTGGATGCGATAGACAACCCGGAAGGCAACGAGGTGTCTTTCCTTATCTTGAAGTTCTTCGACGCGTATGCCAAGGAGGTAGAACGCCACATGGGGTATGAGAACGAGGCGGTGTTTACTTACGTGGAGCGGTTGCTTGAGGGGAAGCTGCAGGACGACTACGACATCGCCGTCTTTGCTATGAAGCACAACCAGATAGACGCCAAGCTGAAGGAGCTGAAGAACATCATCATAAAGTATTATCCCGAGCGGGGGAACAATAATTTGCTGAACGCCGTGCTGTTCGACATCTTTAACTGCGAGCAGGACTTGGCTTCGCACTGCGAGGTGGAGGACTACCTTTTCGTACCGGCCGTGCAGCGACTTGAAAAGAGGGTGAAGAATGGAGACTGACAAGGCTTTGCTCATGGTGATAGCTGATAGCGCCGTCATTACCCGGAGCGGCTTGGCGGCGGTGATGAAGCGTGTTCCCAACTTGAACATACACCCCGTGGAGGTGGCTTCGCCGGAGATGCTGCACAGCTACCTGCAACTGCACACGCCCGACATCGTGGTGGTGAACCCGATGTTCGGAGGCTGGTTCGACCTCGCGGCTTTCAAAGCGGAACACCGTGAGGGAAACATGAAATATGTGGCGTTGGTGTGCTCGGTGATGAGCGACAACTTGTTGAAGGAGTATGACGAGTGCTTCACCATTTGCGACGACACGGACACTATCTCCTCGAAGATAAACCGGCTGCTGCACACCGAGGAGGAGGAAGAGAAAGAGAACGGACAAGAGGCGTTGAGCCAGCGGGAGAAAGAGATTGTGACTTGCGTGGTGAAGGGCATGACAAACAAGGCCATCGCCGACGAGCTGTTCATCTCGATACATACCGTCATCACCCACCGGCGGAACATTGCCCGCAAGCTGCAGATTCACTCTCCAGCGGGCTTGACCATTTATGCCATCGTAAACAAATTGGTGGAACTACAAGATATCGAAGATGATACTTTGTAGTTCCACCTATTATATATAGCTTTCTATCAATCCAACTTGTGGATAACCAATCCCGAGCGCAGCTTCGGCTCGAACCAAGTGGTCTTGGGAGGCATGATGTTGCCGGTGTCGGCAATGTCCATGAGTTGCTTCATGCTGACAGGATACAGAGCCAAGGCCACCTTCATCTCGCCGCTGTCCACACGCTTCTTCAACTCGCCCAAACCGCGGATGCCGCCCACGAAGTCGACGCGCTTGTCCGTGCGCAGGTCTTTGATGCCGAGCAACTCGTCCAATATGAGGCGGGAAGAGATGGTTACGTCCAACACGCCGATGGGGTCGTTGTCGTTGTAGGTGCCGGGCTTGGCCGTGAGACTGTACCACACGCCTTCCAAATAGAGGGAGAAGTTGTGCAGGGCGGCGGGCTTGTAAGGCTCGGCGCCTTTCTCCTCTACCGTGAAATGCTGCTGCAAGGCGGCAAGGAATGCTTCCGGTGTAAGCCCGTTCAGGTCCTTGACCACACGGTTATAATCGATGATAGTGAGCTGGCCCGCCGGGAAGCACACTGCCATGAAGTAGTTGTACTCCTCGTCGCCACGGTGGTGAGGGTTAAGCCGTGCCTTCTCGGCACCTACCAAAGCGGCGGCGGCGCTGCGGTGGTGTCCGTCGGCGATATACAGGGAGGGCATGGCGGCAAAGGCCTTGGTAATGGCAGCGATGTCGGCATCGTTGTCGACTATCCAGAAGGTGTGGCCGAAGCCGTCGCCCGGGGCGATGAAATCGTACACGGGCTTGCCGGCGGTGTAACGTGACACGATGGCGTCGAGCGCGGGGTTGTCAGGATAGGCGAAGAACACCGGCTCGATGTTGGCATTGTTCACACGCACGTGCTTCATGCGGTCTTCTTCTTTGTCGCGGCGGGTGAGCTCGTGCTTCTTGATGGTGCCGTTCATGTAGTCGGGCACGTAGGCGCCTACCACCAAACCATACTGCGTCTTGCCGTTCATGGTCTGGGCGTAGATGTAATAGCAAGCCTTCTCGTCTTGCACCAACCATCCCTTCTCTTGGAACTTGCGGAAGTTCTCGGCGGCTTTTTCGTAGACACGGGGGTCGTGCTCGTCGGTGCCGGCGGGGAAGTCTATCTCGGGCTTGATGATGTGGTAGAGGGATTTCTCGTTACCGGCGGCTTCGGCGCGCGCTTCATCAGAGTTGAGCACGTCGTAGGGGCGGGAAGCCACTTGCTCGACCAACTCCTGCGGGGGACGGATGCCTTTAAAAGGTTTTACTGTTGCCATGATACAAAGTCTGTTAAAGATTCAACGGTTTCGTCAAGCCCCATGGCAGTGCGGGGCTTAACCCCGACACGGCCACGATGGGAAATTGTCGAATAAAATAGGAATAAGATAGGCCTTGTGGCTCCTGCTTACTTGTTCACGCGGAAGCGTTCGCAGCCTTCTTTGAAGAAGCCTACTATCTGCTTGGCGGCGGCGATGCCGGCGTTGATGTTGGCCTCGGCTGTCTGGGCGCCCATCTTCTTGGGCGTGGAGAAGTAACGGCCGGCGAACTTGGCGGCAAAGGTGTCGTTGGCGGCCGGCATGATGTCTGTGACGTACTTCAGGTCGGGGCGACGCTCCATCAACTCGATGAGTTCGGTCTCGTTGATAATCTCCTTGCGGGCGGTGTTCACCAACAAACCGCCTTTGGGAAGCAGGTTCACCAAGGCGTAGTTGATGGAGTTCTTGGTCTCGGCAGTGGCGGGAATGTGCAGGGAGACTACATCGCAGGTGCTGTAAAGTTCCTCGACACTGTCAACGGCCTTCACACCGTCTTTTTCAATGACTTCTTTGGGGCAGAAAGCATCGTAGGCATAGAGTTCCATGCCAAAGCCTTTGGCTACCCGGGCCACGTTGCGCCCTACGTTGCCGTAGGCGTGGATGCCCAATTTCTTGCCTTTCAATTCCTTGCCGGAAGTGCCGTTGTACATGTTGCGCACGGCCATGACCATGAGGCCGAAGACGAGCTCGGCCACGGCGTTGGAGTTCTGTCCGGGGGTGTTCATCACGCACACGCCATGGGCGGTGGCGGCGGCCAAGTCTACGTTGTCGTAACCGGCACCGGCCCGCACCACAATCTTTAACGAGGGGGCGGCGTCGAACACTTCGGCGTCTATCACGTCGCTGCGGATGATAAGCGCGTTGGCATCGTTCACGGCTTGGAGCAGCTTGGCTTTCTCGCCATATTTCTCAAGGAGCGCCAGCTCGTAGCCGGCTGCTTCTATCTCTTTACGGATACCGTCCACGGCTACTTGGGCGAACGGTTTATCGGTGGCTATCAGTACTTTCATAAATCCAATTTAAAATAAGGGGATAATAGAATTGTTCTTCTCCGGCTTGTGTCAATGCATGGCCTCGAACGCTTGCATGCAGTCAATCAATGCTTGCACGCTCTCTTTGGGCATGGCGTTGTAGCATGAGGCGCGGAAGCCGCCCACGGAACGGTGGCCCTTGATGCCGACCATGCCATTGTCGGTAGCGAACTTCAGGAAGTCGGCCTCCAACTCTTTGTACTCGGGTGCCATCACGAAGCAGATGTTCATGCGGGAACGGTCTTCCTTGACGGCCGTGCCTTGGAAGAGCTTGTTGCTGTCGATCTCGGCATAGAGCATGTCGGCACGCTCGATGGCGCGGCGCTCCATGGCTTCCACTCCGCCTTGGGCCTTGATCCAACGCAGTGTCAACAAGGCCGCGTAGATGGGAACCACCGGGGGCGTGTTGAACATGGAACCGCCGTCGATGTGCGTCTGGTAGTTCAACATGGTGGGGATGTAGCGGGATACCTTGCCCACGGCGTCGTTCTTGACAATGACGAAGGTGACGCCTGCAGGAGCCAAGTTCTTCTGGGCGCCGCCGTAGATGCAGATGTACTTGGACACGTCTACCGGGCGGGAGAGGATGTCGGAGGACATGTCGGCTACCATGGGGACATGCACATCCAAGTCTTTCTTGAGCTCGGTGCCGAAGATGGTGTTGTTGGTGGTGATGTGGAAGTAGTCTACATCGTCGGGGATGGTGTAGTCCTTGGGAATGTAAGTGAAGTTGGCGTCGGCCGAAGTGGCCACTTCTATGGTCTGGCCCAATCCTTTGGCCTCTTTCAAGGCTTTCTTGGCCCATGTACCGGTGTTGAGGTAGGCTGCTTTCTTCTCGAGGAAATTGTAGGGCACCATGCAGAACTGCAGGCTGGCGCCGCCTCCCAGAAAGAGCACGGAATAGCCTTCGGGAATGTGGAGCAGTTCCTTGAAGAGGGCTACGGCCTCGTCGACAACGGGCTGGAAGTCTTTTGCACGGTGGCTGATCTCCATCAAGGAGAGTCCTGAACCATTGAAATCCAATATGGCTTTCGCGGTATCTTCAATGACCTCGCGCGGAAGGATGGAAGGTCCGGCATTGAAATTATGCTTTTTCATCTTGATTGCTTTTATGGGTTATACATTATTGTTATTTATTGATTTTCAAACTTGGGCGGGGAAGGCTTTATGAGAGCGTTCCGGCAGATGCCTCCGCTACGCTCTGCGAAGATAAGGAATTATTTCCATAATGCAAGATTTACCGCTTAAATTCAATCTTCTTTCACTATTGAAAAGAGATGTGGCAGGCTCTTTCACTTGGCTTCTTCCACAACGGTCTTCATGCCTTTTATCTTCTCGGCATGCACAAGGGTGAGCAGCTGCTTCAAGCGGGTGCGGGGAACGGCGGCGTAGGCCGCATACTCCCTGACATCGACAGGACCGATTTCACCGCCCGTCAAGCCGCCTTTCTTGCAGAGGAAGCCCACGATATCCACCTTGCTGAGTTTGTCTTTCTTGCCTTTTCCGATGTAGATGGTGGCCCACCGGGGCTTGGGCGGCTTGGGGGTGTCGGCAGGCAAC
>JAJPYW010000172.1 GCA_021204715.1 Prevotellaceae bacterium | reverse complement strand
TGAACCGCTTGGTGGACAAAGGCAACACCGTCATCGTGATAGAGCACAACATGGACGTCATCAAGATGGCCGACCACATCATCGACATGGGGCCTGAAGGAGGCAAGAGTGGGGGAGAGATACTCTCCTCAGGCACGCCCGAAGAGGTAGCCATGAGTTCCAAGGGCTATACCCCCGGGTTCCTGCGGCAGGAATTGAAACTATAAGTGAAGGCGCCGGCACGCTTCTTTGGGCAAGGTTGCCGCGCGCGCCGCTTTCCTTGAAGCCGGTTGAATAAAAAAAGTGCGTTTATTTCTCCTTTTTTCCGCATTATGTGTCGGAAAAGTCTATATTTGCAAACGTATAGGCAAAACTATATGCAATACTAACCATGTAACACCAACGATATTATGTTCAAACAACACCCCGACGGGTTGATTGCCGCCGCATTGGCCAATATGGGAGAACGCTTCGGCTTCTACATCATGATGGCAATCCTCACTCTGTTCATATCCGCCAAGTACGGACTGTCGGAAACGACGACGGGATACATCTATTCCGCTTTTTATGCCGCCATCTACATTCTGCCGCTTTTGGGCGGGTTCATTGCCGACAAGACGAAAAACTTCAAAGGCACCATTTTGGGCGGCTTGTTGCTCATGACGGTGGGCTATATCGTCATCGCCATACCCACGCCCACGCCCGCTCCCAACTACGCTTTCTGCTTGGGGCTGACATGCTTCGGCCTGTTTGTCATCGCCTTGGGCAACGGCCTCTTCAAAGGGAACCTGCAGGCACTGGTGGGCCAGATGTACGACAACCCCGCCTACTCCAACTTGCGCGACGCAGGCTATCAGATATTCTACATGTTCATCAACGTGGGCGGCTTCTTCGCCCCTTGGATAGCCATCGGCGTGCGCAACTGGTGGCTTAAGGCAAACCACTTCGATTACAACGCCCAGCTGCCCGAACTGTGCCAACAATACTTGAAAGAGGGAGCCGCCATGCCCGCCCAGGCCCTGGACAACCTCACTTCGCTGATAGACAAGGTGACGTTGGACGGCACCGTGTTCAGCGACTTGGATACTTTTGTGAAAACCTATTTGGAAGTTTTCAACCGCGGTTTCCAATACGCTTTCTTGGCGGCGGTGGCGGCCATGCTCATTTCGCTTGCCATCTATCTCTCCAACAAGCGGCGCTTCCCTGATGTGGCCCGCAAGGCAGCCTCCGCCAAGGCGGGCGCGCCCGCTCCGGCAAGCAGGGAGGAGATACGCCTCACGGCCACCGAAATCAAGCAACGCATCTATGCGCTCTTCGCCGTCTTCGGCATCGTGATATTCTTCTGGCTCTCTTTCCACCAGAACGGCTATTCACTCACCTATTTCGCCCGCGACTATGTAGACCTGAGCTTCATCGACATCGATTTGGGGTTTACACGCATCAAGGGTGCCGAGATATTCCAGTGTGTCAACCCCTTCTTCGTCGTTTTCCTTACCCCGTTCATCATGTGGTTCTTCGGTTCCTTGAAGAAGCGCGGCAAGGAGCCTTCCACACCCATGAAGATAGCCATCGGCATGGGCATCGCCGCCGTAGCCTACCTCTTCTTGGCCGTATTCTCCTTCACGCTTCCCTCCAAAGAAGTGTTGGGCACAATGAGTGCCGGCCAAGTAGACGCCATCCTTGTCACCCCGTTGATTATGATAGGCCTGTACTTCATCATGACGGTAGCCGAACTGTTCATCTCCCCGTTGGGACTCTCGTTTGTCTCCAAAGTGGCGCCTCCCCATCTGCAAGGATTGATGCAGGGGTGCTGGATGGCAGCCACGGCCATAGGCAACTCGCTGCTCTTCATCGGCGGCATCCTCTATACATCCGTCCCGATATGGTGCTGCTGGTTGGTGTTCGTGGCGGTTACCGGCATCTCCATGGTAGTGATGCTCTCCATGGTGAAGTGGTTGGAGCGTGTCGCCCGGTAGCGGCCGCGCACTAAAACATATTGGCTTTCACCGCTTCGGCGCACCGCTCTCCGTCCACGGCGGCCGATACGATGCCGCCGGCGTAGCCTGCCCCTTCGCCGCAAGGGAACAACCCCTTGAGGCGGATGTGTTGCAGGCGTTCTTTGTCACGCAAAATGCGCACGGGAGCCGACGTGCGTGTCTCCACGCCCACTATCACCGCCTCGTTGGTGACGTAACCGGGACTGTTCTTCCCGAAGTACCGCAGCCCCTGTATTAACCGCGGGGCAATGAACGGTGGCAGCCACTCGTGCAGGGGCGAAGCCGTCAGTCCCGGTACATACGAGCTTGTCGGCAGGCTGCCGCTTGCCTTTCGGCGGCAGAAGTCGGCCAAGCGTTGGGCCGGCGCCGTCAGCAGGCAGTTGCCATGCTGCCAGCATAACTTCTCCAACCGTTCTTGGAAACGCATCATGCGCAAGGGGTCGCGCAAATCTATCTTTTTCTCCGCTTTCTCCATGCGCAAGTCGTCGTCGGCACGCAGTTCCACCACCATGCCGGCGTTGCTCCAGCGGGAGCCGCGGTTGCTCGGGCTCATACCGTTGACCACGATTTGTTCAGGCCCCGTAGCCGCCGGAATGATGAAGCCGCCGGGACACATACAGAAGCTGTACACGCCCCGTCCCTCCACTTGCGTGGCGAAGCTGTACTCGGCCGCAGGCAGGAAGGCGCCTCTCCCTTCGGGATTGTGGTATTGTATGCGGTCTATCACCCGGGCCGGATGCTCCACACGTACCCCAACGGCGATGCCTTTCGCCTCCATCTCCACATGGCTTTCCCCGAGGCGGCGGTACACGTCGCGGGCCGAGTGTCCCGTGGCGAGGATCACCGGCCCCATGAACCGCTGCCCTTGGGCAGTCTCGATGCCGATGACCTCGTCTTGTTGCATAATCAAGGCATCCATGCGTGTTTGGAAGTGCACCTCGCCGCCCGAGCTGAGGATGGTTTCGCGCATGCGCTCTATCACGCGCGGCAATTTGTCGGTGCCTATGTGCGGCCGGGCGTCCGCCAAGATAGCTGTCGAGGCGCCGTGTTGACAGAATACATGCAATATCTTCTCCACATTTCCCCGCTTCTTGCTGCGCGTGTAGAGCTTCCCGTCGGAATAGGCGCCGGCACCCCCTTCGCCGAAGCTGTAGTTCGACTCGGCGTCCACCCGTTGCTCCTTGCCTATAAGCGCCAAGTCCCGCTTCCGTTCGTGCACGTTCTTGCCCCGTTCCACAACCACGGGCCGCAAGCCCAGTTCTATCAACCGCAACGCGGCGAAGAGTCCGGCCGGGCCGGCACCCACCACCACCACTTGCGGTTTCCCTTCCACAGAAGGATAAAAAGTCTCCTTGAAACCTTTATCTTCGGGTTCTTCGTTGAGATAGACACGCACCTCCAACTCTATGTAGACAGTGCGCTGGCGGGCGTCGACGCTGCGCTTCAAGACGCGCATGGCCTTGAGTTGCCGCAGGTCCACCCCTTTCTCCCGGGCCAGCCACTCGCCGAGTCGACGCTCGTCGGCTGCCACTTCGGGCAGTACGCGCACTCTGTATTCCTCTATCATCGCCCTATCCGAAAAGGGCGCGGAACGCCTCTTCCACCTTCCGCACCGGAATCAAGTTGATGCCTGCGTCTATAGGACCAAGTCCCTGCATGTTCTGCCGGGGCAGGATAAAACGCTTGAAACCCAACCGCCCCGCCTCGGCGATGCGTTGGGCTATGCGGTTCACGGGGCGTATCTCGCCCGACAGCCCCACCTCGCCCGCCATGCACACACCCGTCTCCACGGCCACGTCCATGTTGCTCGAAAGAATGGCGCTTATAACGGCCAAGTCAATGGCGGTGTCGTTCACTCTCAGCCCGCCGGCGATGTTCAAGAATACATCTTTCTGTGCTAACTTGAAGCCCACCCGCTTCTCCAACACGGCCAACAACATGTTCATGCGGCGCAGGTCGAAGCCGGTGGCCGACCGTTGCGGGTTGCCGTAGACGGCGCTGCTTACGAGCGCCTCGGTCTCCACCAAGAAGGGGCGCACTCCCTCTACGGTGGCGGCGATGGCAATGCCGCTCATGCCCTCGTGCTCTTCGGAAAGCAGCAGTTCGGAAGGGTTGTCCACGGGGCGAAGCCCCTCTTGACGCATCTCGTAAATGCCTATCTCGTCCGTGCTTCCAAAGCGGTTCTTCACGCTGCGCAGCATGCGGTACATGTAGTGACGGTCGCCTTCAAACTGGAGCACCGTGTCCACGATGTGCTCCAACACCTTCGGCCCGGCGATGCTCCCCTCCTTGTTGATGTGGCCTATGAGTATCACCGGTGTGTGCGTCTCCTTGGCGAAGCGCAGCAACGAAGCGGTACATTCGCGCACCTGCACGATGCTGCCGGGCGAGGAGTCCACCGCCTCGGTTGAGAGCGTCTGAATGGAATCGATGATGACAAGTTCGGGCCGTGTGTTCTTGATGTGCGTGAATATCTGTTCGAGTGAAGTCTCCGAAGCGATGAGGCATCCCGGCGGACATTCGCGCCCCAAGCGGTCGGCACGCAGCTTGAGCTGGCGCGCGCTCTCTTCGCCCGACACGTAGAGCACCCGCTTTCCCGGCAAACCCATGACCGTCTGCAACACCAAAGTCGACTTCCCGATGCCCGGTTCCCCACCTATGAGCACCAACGAGCCCTGCACCAATCCGCCTCCCAACACACGGTTCAGCTCCGCGTCGCCCAAGTCTATGCGCGGTTCCTCGCCTGCCTCTATCAGCCCCAAGCTGACGGGCTTGCCGCTTTCGCCGCCCAAGCCTTGGGGTACGTGCCGCGCGGCAGGCTCCTTGCGCACCACTCGCTCCACGAAGGTATTCCACGCTCCGCACGCCGGGCATTTGCCCACCCACTTGGGCGACTCTTGCCCGCAGTTGCTGCATACGTATATGGTCTTTTCCTTGGACATGGTCTGTTTCTTATAGGTGGCCGGCAGCGACGCCGGCCGGTTATGCAACGCTTTCTTTACAGCGCCGATTCATAAATTTCACGGGTATCCTTGGCCGAGAGCCTTACGTAAAAGCCCACCAACTCGCCCTTGTTGTGGTGCAGTCCTTCCACCAAACGGTCAATGTCGGGACGGGGCACGCCAAGCTCCCGGAAGTTCACCGGCAAGCCCATGTCGTGGAAGAACTCTCTCAACCGTTCCACACCCTCCATGGCCACCGCCACTTGGTCTTCCGCTTGGGGCACGTTAAATACCCTGCGGGCAAACTGGGCCACTTTACCCGGATTGCGCCGCGCCACAAAAGCCATCCATGCCGGCACAATGACCGACAGGCCGGCACCGTGCGTCACGTCGTACAGCGCGCTCACCTCGTGTTCCATGAAGTGCGAAGCCCAGTCCTCCTCGCGCCCCACGCCGCACGTGCCGTTGTGGGCAATGGTGCCGCACCACATGATGTTGGCGCGCGCTTCATAGTCCCGCGGATTCTGTTTCACCTTGTAAGCCTCGTTGATAATGGCCATGAGCACCCCTTCGCACAGACGGTCGCTCACCTCCACCGAAGGGGTGTTGGTAAAGTAACGTTCCATGATGTGCACCATCATGTCGGCGATGCCTGAGGCCGTTTGGAAAGGCGGCAACGTGAAGGTCAGTTCGGGGTTCAGAATGGAGAACACGGGGTTCAACACGCCCGGCGCCGCGCGCAAGCCAAGCTTCTGGCAAGTCTCCACCTTGGTGATGACCGAGTTTCCCGAGCCCTCGCTGCCCGCGGCGGGAATGGTGAGCACCACGCCCACCTTCAAGGCTTTTTCAGCCTTCACCTTATCTATATAGAAGTCCCAGAAGTCGCCTTCGTAAGGCACGCCCACGGCAATGGCTTTGGCCGTGTCTATCACCGAGCCGCCGCCCACGGCCAAGAGCATGTCGGCCTTCGCCTGCCTGCAGATGGCGATGCCCTCGTACACTTTCTTGTCCACGGGGTTGGGCTGCACGCCACCCATTTGGCAATGCGCTATGCCCGCCTCGTCCAAGGATTGTATCACCCTGCCAAGCAAGCCGCTGCGCACCGCCGAGCCGCCGCCGTAGACAATCATTACACCACGCGCGCCCTGCTTGCTTGCCAAGGCGCCCACTTGCATCTCAGCCCCCTTGCCGAATATATAATCGGTGGGAGTGTAAAAATGGAAATCGTTCATATCAGTCGTTTTTATCAATGGGCAAATGTAATCATTTTATTTGCTTCCGGCCAAAGCAAAGCCATGGAATTTGGGGCTGGAAGCCCAAGCGCTCATGCCAACAGCCAGTTGCCGGTTTTACGGCTGTACTCAAACCCTTCGTAGCCGAAAGCTTCGAGCGCGTCAGGACGGGTTATCTCGTTCTGTATTATCCACCGTGCCATGGCTCCGCGGCACATCTTGGCATAGATTACCACCATGCGGGGCTTTCCCCCGCCGGCAACGTAGAATTCGGGTGTCACCACCCGCACCGTCCGGGCCACGCGCTTCCAGTCTACTATCTTCTTGAACTCAGCGCTGGCCAAGTTCACAAGGATGCCGTCGTCTTCGAGCACGCGCTCTATGAGCCAGTCGGTCAGCAGCGGCTGCCAGTAATGGAACATATCTTTTCCGCCGTTGCCGGGCAGTTCCACGTTCCCCTCCAAGCGGTAAGGTTTCACCCTGTCGAGCGGGCGCAGCAGGCCGTAAAGAAACGAGCCCACGAGCAGGTGGCCGTTGGCATAACGCAGTTCCTCCGTTGTCCATGTTTCGGGCGCGAGCTTCCGGAAGGCCATGCCGTTGTAGGCGAACGCGGCCGGCACAAAGCCTTCTTTGTCGAAGAACCTCTGGTAGCGCAGCCAGTTCTCCAAGGCTATCTCCCGGTTCACGCGCAGCAGTCCTTGCAACTCCTCCACCGAGTATCCGGCCAACTGCAAGGCGTTGTGGCACGCCTGCCGCCCGAACGCCGGCTCGGTGGTGAAGCCCGTATCAGGGGGCGCCCCGCCCGTCATTGTTTTCGCACAAGCCAAGAGTATCTGCATCGTCCATAGTCATTCTACGGGGCAAAGATACACCAAACAGCCCATACTCTTTATACATCCCTTCCAATCTTTCCATGCGGTGCCGCTATTTAATAGGAAAGGGAGGCTGGCGCGCCATTCTCCCATTCCTTCATTCCCGACGTTATGGTAGG
>JAJPYW010000252.1 GCA_021204715.1 Prevotellaceae bacterium | reverse complement strand
ACCCCCACACGTGAAATCGGTTCCGACGACCGCCAAATCATCAGCATGGAGCCCAAGTTCACGGGCGGTTTCAGCACCCACGTGGCCTACAAGCACATCGACTTGAACGTGGTTACCGCCTTCAACTGCGGCGGCAAGCTCATCTCTACATTGTACGGTTCCAACGGGTATATGAACCTGTTGAGCGGCCGGCGTGAAAACGTGGATGTGGACTACTGGACAGAAGACAACACCAACGCCAAGTATCCCAAACCGGGCGGCATCACCGACAGCAACAACCCCAAATATGGTTCCACGTTGGGTTATTTCAGCGCCTCATACTGGAAAGTGCGCAACATCACTTTGGGTTACGACTTCAGCGGACAACGTTGGCTCAAGAACTTCGGCATAGACAACCTGCGCGCCTATTTCACGGTACAGAATCCGTTTGTCATCTGCTCGCCCTTCCACAAAGAGACGGGGTTGGATCCCGAGACGAACTCCTACGGAGACGAGAACGTTGCCGTTAGCGGCGTACAGAGCCGTTTCCTTACGGTGGCCTACAACTCTCCGAACACCCGCAACTACTTATTCGGCATTAACTTGACATTTTAATAGAACAACGGTATGAATATAGCATATATCACAAACAAATTTAAAGTTGCGGGGATAGCCTCCTTGACTTTATTGTTGGCAGCCTCATGCTCCGACATATTGGACGAGCAGCCCCGTGCTTCATTCGACCCCTCCTATTTCTCTACAGAAGCAGGAATCGAAGGCGGCATCACCGCCATGTACGCCCATTTGCGTTATATCTTCGGCCAAGGTTACTTCTTCGACATTTGCGAGACGGGAACCGACGAGGCCACATACGGCCAGAACGCCGACATGAACTTCTTCCCACCCGATTTGACCGATTGGGTGTTGACGGCCGACAACTCACGTTCAGACGTGCTTTGGAACCAAGCGTTCACCAACATCAACACCTGCAGCGGCGTGCTTGAGAACGGTGAAGCGGCCGGCATGGACGAAGCGTTGCTTGCCGAAGCCCATTTCTTCCGCGCGTTCGACTATTTCTACTTGGTGCAGACCTTCGGCGGCGTGCCCTTGGACTTGGGAGCCGGCGAGTTGGCGTTCAACACCAGTACCTCGCGTATCTCCGTGCGCAACACCGTGCCCGAAGTCTACACGAAAGGTGTATTTCCCGACATGCTCACGGCCATCGAGAACCTGCCCACGAATCCGCGTGTAACCGGCGGCGTTACCAAGAACGTGGCCCGTCTCTTCCTTGCCAAGGCCTACTTGACCTACGCATGGTGGTTGAAGAACCCCAACAACATCTCCACCTATCCCGAGTGCACCCGCACCGACCCCGACGGTCACGACTACGCATGGTATTTCCAAGAAGCCTATAATTATGCCGTGGAAGCCATCAACAACCCCGGTCCGTATGCCCTTCAAAACACTTTCTACGAAGTCAACGCAGGATATAACGACCGCAACAGCGAAATCATGCTCTATGCCGACCACACCGAGGACAGCGAGTATTACAATGGCGGCAGCTTGACTTACGGCACCGGAGCCGCACCCGACAACTTCGCCGGCTGGATGATGCAATGGAACTATCCCGAAGTGCGGGTTTATATAGACGGGAATGCCCAAAACCCGATTATCCGTGTAGCCGTGCAGGGTTACGGCCGTCCTTGGTTCTGTATGGCGCCGCCCCATGGCGTATTCTACGACACCTTCGCCGACAAGACACACGACTCCCGCTACGACGGCACCTTCGACACCGTTTACCGCGGCAATTGGTCCACCAATGGCGAAACTTGGGAGAGTGTGCCTTGTGCCAACGGCATAAGTGTCAAAGAGGGCGAGCCCATCATCACCTTCCTTGATGAAGACGAAGACGACATCACGTGGGACGACGACAGCAACTATGTAGGAGCCGGTACCATCGCAGGCCGTTCCGACTGGGTATTGCCTCCTTCTGCATTCAGCCGCCACATATATCCCGGATTGTGGAAGTTAGGCCCTTACCGCACCGACAACGGCACCGGAACCGGTTCGCCCAATGCAGGCAGCACCCGTCCTTACAGCATCGCCAAGTTCTCGGAACTCTACTTGATAGCAGCCGAGGCTGCTGTAGAAGGCGCCACCACCCAATCGGGCATGGGAGCCCGCGACTTGGTGCTCGTGCTGCGCGCCCGCGCCGGCAAATGGATGTTCAGCAATGCATTGAACGAGGAATACGTGGCCGACTACAGCCAAGAGATGATCGACGACACACCCGCCGACATAGACCTTGACTACATCTTGGCCGAGCGTTCGCGCGAGTTCTTCGGTGAAGGATATCGTTGGTACGACCTTGTACGTACACAAAAGTGGAACGAGTATGCCGACTCTTACACCATTTGCGGCAATGATTACGGCGACCACACGCCTGTAACCTACTACCGTACCATCGAAGACTACCACTACCTGCGTCCCATTCCCACCACACAAATGGACGGCATGGAGATGACCACCGAAGAGAAGAAGGCTTACCAGAACCCCGGTTACAATTAACCGACGGCCATTATAAGTCGTTCAAACAAAGTGGCATTTCATAGGCTTGTATAAAATGCAACTTGAAAGAGCATGTTTATGAAAAGACTTATCACACTCATTCTGTTGTGCAGCCTGGCGGCTCTCACCGCCGGCGCACAACAGAGCCGTTTGGAACGGCAAGGCACCGCCACGCGCTTTGTAGTGGACGGCAAGCCGTTCCTCGTGTTGGGCGGAGAATTGGGCAACTCCTCGGCCGCGTGTGAAGAGGACATTGCGCAGATATTCCCCAAATTGGAGCGCATGGGGCTCAACACCGTGCTCGTGCCCGCCTATTGGGACTTGTTGGAGCCGGAAGAAGGACAGTTTGACTTCACGCTTACCGACGCCGTGCTCGAGCAGGCGCGCAGTCACAACTTGAAGGTCATCTTCCTGTGGTTCGGCGCATGGAAAAACTCCATGAGCTGCTACGCGCCGCTTTGGTTCAAGGCCGACTATAAGAAATATCCAAGGGCCTATACCAAAGAAGGAAAGCCTTTGGAGATAGCCAGTGCCTTCTCCGACGCCGTTTGCCAAGCCGACAAGAAAGCCTTCTCCACGTGGTTGAAGCACATCGCCGAGGCCGACCGTGAAGTGGGTACCGTCATCATGATACAAATAGAGAACGAGATTGGCATGTTGGAAGACGCGCGCGACTATTCGCCCGTGGCCGACAAAGCCTTCCAAGCCGACGTACCCGCCGAACTTGTAGACTACTTGACCAAGCACAAAAAGGAGTTGCATCCCCAAATGCTCGACAAGTGGCAGGACAACGGCGGCAAGGTAAAAGGCAACTGGCAGGAGTTGTTCGGAGCCGACCTCTACACCGATGAAATCTTCATGGCATGGCACTATGCCAAGTACGTGGAGCAGCTGGCACAGGCTGCGCGCGCCATCTACGACATACCCCTCTACGTGAACGCCGCCATGGACAGCCGCGGCCGCAAGCCGGGTGAATACCCGTCGGCAGGGCCGTTGGCCCACCTCATCGACGTGTGGCATTGCGGCGCGCCAAGCATCGACGTGCTCGCTCCCGACCTTTACGACAACGGCTTTACCGAATGGGTGGCCAAGTACCACCTGCCCGGCAATCCGCTTTTCATCCCTGAGATACGCCTCACGGACAACGACGGTGTAAGGGCGTTCTACGTCTTTGGCGAACACGACGCCATGGGCTTCAGCCCCTTCTCCATCGAAGCTGCTCCCGAGGCTCCTGACAGTCCGCTCGTACAAGCCTACAGCAAGCTACGGATGCTTATGCCGTTGCTGCTGCGCTACCAAGGACAAGGAGCCACATGGGGACTGCTCTTCGACGAACAAAACAAAGAGCGCGTCATCATGGACGGCGACTTGGCCATTACTTGCAGCCACGACTTCATACTGCCTTGGGACCAGCATGGCACCGACGGCGCCCCTTGGCCCGAAGGAGGCGGCTTGTTGTTGCGGTTGGCACCCGGCGAGTATATCGTGGCGGGCAGCGGCATGGTATTGGTGTTTGCCAAGCAGACGGAGAAAGCGCAAGACGAGGCTGAAAAGCAGTTGGGAGAAGACGGATTCGCATTGGCCGGAACCGACGCTTCCACCGCCGCGTCTACGTGGAAAGGCGCGCGCTGCGGCATTGGCTCGGTGGATGAAGTGACGGTAGACGAAGCGGGCAACCTGCACTACGTGCGCCGCATGAACGGCGACCAAGACCACCAAGGACGCCATGTAAGCATCCCCGGAAGAGGATTCAGCATACTGCATGTAAAGCTGTACGAATATAAGTAAAAGCGTTTTCAGTAAACAATAGGGTTAGTCAAGAAGAGGGCCGGCATCCATAGCCGGTCCTTTTTTTTATGCCGTCGCACGCCGTCAAAGCACTTAACGCCGCCTGTCTGCGGCAAGTATTTCAGCTCTGCTGACGAATGTTTTTCTTGCATGCTACAAACTCGAATCCGTAAGTCTACAAACTCGAGTTTATGCACCCTACAAACTCGAGTTTATAACATCTATAAACTCGAGTTTATAACCCTACGGAAAGCATTGATGAGTTTGCAACGAATGTGATGATGAAGTTATATCGACAGTTTTGCTTAATCTGAGTGGAAGCGCTTCGACTTGCTGAGTGGAAGCGCTTCGACTCATCCTAACGATAGTATTGATGAGGTTATAATGATAGTATTGATGAAGATCTATCGAAGCACTTCGATAGCACCTATGGAAGCACTTCGATAACTCCTATGGAAACGCTTCGATAGACTGCATGGAAACGCTTCGATAGACTGCATGGAAACGCTTCGATAGACTGCATGGAATGGGACGGGGAAAAACTATGGTTTCCATAGCAGGAGGCTACAGTAAAGGCGTCAATGAAAGGCGCGGTAAAAAGGCTTGTTTTTCGAGGAAAAGGTTGGAGAGGGTGCCTTTCAATCGGCCGACGGCCTGTCTTGGTGCTGTTTCATGTACAAGGTGGGCGGCGTGCCGTAAAGTTCCTTGAAGGCGGTGGAGAAGTTGTTGGAATCGGTAAAGCCGGTCAGGTCGGCCACTTCGGAGATGGTGTAACGCTTTTTGGTCAAGAGCTCGGCGGCCTGTTTCAGGCGGATGTTGCGTATGAAGTCGCGGGTGGTCTGGTTGGTGAGTTCTTTGAGCTTGCGGTTCAGGTGCACGCGGCTGATGCCCACCTCGCGGGTAATCATGTCGACTGTAAGGTTGGGGTTGCTCATGTTGGCGTTGATTACCCGCATGATGCGCTCCATGAGCTTCTCGTCGGACGAGGGCACGTCTATCTTCTTGAGTTTGTCGTCCTGCGCCTGCTTGCCGCTGAAGGTGTTGCGCAGCTGCTCGCGGCCGCGTATCAGGTTGCGCACGGTGTTCTTCAATATCTCCATGTTGAAGGGCTTGGTGATGTAGGCGTCGGCACCCGTCTCCAAGCCTTCTATCTTGTCTTCTTCTTTGGTGCGGGCCGTGAGCAGGATAACGGGCAGGTGGTTCAAGTTGACGTTCTGCTTGAGCTTCTGGCACAGGGTGAAGCCGTCCATGCCGGGCATCACGATGTCGCTCACCACAGCGTCGGGGGCTTTGCTGAAAATGAGTTCCAGCGCCTCTTTACCGTTTCCGCAGGCCAACGTGTGGTAGTCGGCCGAGAGCTCGCGGCAGATGTAGCGGCGCAGCTCTTCGTCGTCTTCGGCCACAAGCACACGGTACTTGGTCTTGGCACGCACCTTTTCTTCTTTCTCTTCCACCGGTTCCGTCATGGCGGCTGCAGCCGGCGCTGTTTCTGCAGGAGGCGCGGCGGGCGGCTGCGCGGCCTCCACCCTTTCGCCGCGCAGGTGGGCGTCGCCCAAGGGAACGCGCACGATAAAGCGGCAGCCGGGACAGCCGTCGGGATTGTCGGCCACACGGATGGTGCCGTGGTGTAGCTCTACCAAGGAATGGGTGAGGTGCAGGCCTATGCCGGTGCCTTGGTGGCTGATGTTGCGGGTGCGCTGCACTTGGTAGAAGCGCTCGAAGATGTGTCCGGTCTCTTCGGGAGAGATGCCCACGCCGTCGTCGGCAATGGTGATTTCGGCATATTGTTGCAACAGTCCGGGGGTGCCCGCGTCTTCGCCGGTGGCGAGCCAAACGTCGATGTGGCCTCCGTCGGAAGTGAACTTGAAGGCGTTGGAAAGGATGTTCAGTATCACTTTGTCGAACCTTGCGGGGTCTATCCAAAGGGGCAGTGTCTTGATGCCGTCGTGGTGGAACGTGAAGCTGATGTGCTGCTTTTCGGCTTGCTCGCGGAAGGTGTCGCACAGGTCGGCAATGAAGGCTACCATGTCGGTCTGCCGGTAGACGAGCGACAGCTGGCCTTTGTCTATCTTGCGGATGTCGAGCAGCTGGTTCATCAGCTGCAAGAGCCTTTCAAGGTTGCGGTATATCAGGCGGTAGGTCTTTTGACGGGCGCTGTCGGCGTCGCCGGCCATGAGTTTCTGCAACGGGCTTACGATGAGTGAAAGGGGCGTGCGTATCTCGTGGGAGACGTCGATGAAGAACTGCAGCTTGGCTTCGTTGAGCTGCTCGGCTTGGATGTGCCGCTCCATTTCGCGCTGTATGCGGGAGTGGTGGCGGCGCTGCACGAAGATGGTGCCGGCTATGGCCAAGATGATGATGACGTAGATGGTCCATGCCCACCATGTGCCCCACCATGCGTGGGCTATGTGGATGGTGACTTCGGCGGCTTCTGACTCCAACAGGCTGTCTTTGGCTTTGATGCGGAAGTGGTAGGTACCCGGCGCCAAGCTGCTGAACGAAACGCGGTTGATGCCTTTGGGCAACTGGAACCACGGGGTGTTGTTCATGGCGTAAAGGTAGGTGACGCGCTCGGGCGAGTCGAGTTGTGTGGTGGCGAACTCTATGCTGAAGGAGTTGTCTTTGTGGGAGAGGTAGAAGTCGGTGGCCTTGAAGACGGCCGTGTCGATGATGGGCTTCCGTCCCGAGAGCATGCCTTTCCTGACGGGCTTGCTGTGCAGGTAGAAATCGGTGACGCGCACGTTCCAATGCTTGGCCAAGACCACAATTTCTCCATGCTTTAAGTAGGTGATTCCGCTCATGCCGCCGAACCATAGCG
>JAJPYW010000094.1 GCA_021204715.1 Prevotellaceae bacterium | reverse complement strand
GAACCCGGCAAAGAAAGGAAAGAAAGCGGAGATACATTATCATGATATAGGAGACTATCTAAGCCGTGAACAGAAACTGAGTAAGATAAAAGATTTCCGTTCCATTGCTTCATCAAAAATAGAATGGAAGACTATAACTCCCAATAAGAAAGCGGATTGGATAAATCAACGTGATGGTGTGTTTGATAGTCTGATTCCGCTTACTGCAAAAGACGATAGTGTTAATAAGGTGTTCACCAAAAATGTAACAGGATTATTAACCAGCCGCGATGCTTGGGATTACAACTTCGGGAAGGGAACATTGGAAGCGAATATTCGGAGAACAATAGATTTTTATAATGAACAGCGCGAGATATACAAAACAGCTATTGTACGAAATTCCGAAATAAAGATTGAGGACTTCGCAAAGGGAAATGAGGATAAAATAAGCTGGACTGTAAATCTTAAGAAATCAGTTGAAAGTAACATGCCTATCTCGTACAATGCGGCTGCACCGACCGAAACAGCGTACAGACCGTTTGTAAAAATGATGCTATATAATGATAAAAATTTGGTCGAACGTCCCAGTTCGTGGGGAAATACAATAGTCAATACAGCAACCGAAAACAAAGTGATTTGCGTTAGCGGCGTAGGAGTTACAAAGTCTTTTAGTTGTCTAATGCTTTCAAATATTATAGATTACGATTTAATTGGCAAGAGTCAATGCTTCCCATTATATTGGTATGAAGAAAACAAAAATCTTCCGAAGTCTTTGTTTGATGATGCTACAAACAAACACATTCGCAGAGACGGCATCTCCAACTGGATTTTAAAGGAAGTGCAACAACGTTACCATACAAAGAACATTACGAAAGAACATATTTTCTACTATGTCTATGGCTTGTTACATTCTGAAGATTACCGCACCCGCTTTGCCGATGATTTAAAGAAGTCTCTTCCCCGTATTCCCATCGTGGAAAGCATAGATGATTTTATGAACTTCTACAAATGGGGTAAGGCGTTGGCCAATCTCCATCTCCATTATGAGAGAGAGGAACCGAACAAAGAAGTAGTTGTGTCGGGGCTTGAAAATGCGCCTGATGGCGATTGCGAAGAGGCCTACAACTACTTCTATGTGACGGACAAGTTGCGCTTCAAGAGCAAAGACGACAAGTCGACCATCATCTACAACAGCCACATTGTGCTGCGGAACATTCCGCCGAAAGCCTACGAATACATCGTCAACGGCAAGTCGGCCATCGAGTGGATTGTGGAGCGTTACTGTGTATCTATCGACAAGAAATCGCTCATCAAGAACGATTGCAACGACTGGGCGAAGGAGCACCACCAGCCACGCTACATCTTGGACTTGCTGCTTTCCGTCGTCAACGTTTCGGTAAAGACTGTGGATATGGTGAAGCTCTTGCCGCGGCTGAAGTTTGATTAGTCGAAATAACTCCTTATCCCTGTAGCCCTTATTCAAATGATTTCATTATCTTTGAAACTGTAAATCAATAAGGACCGGATATGGACGAAAAGGACAATACACCAAATCCTCAGGCATTGTTGGAATATGCACTGAAGATAATCGATTCCACACCTACATTCAAGGAGTTTGCCATCGCCATGATGGACTTTGCCTGCGGGCCCAAGGAGAATATCATTGCGTTGTATGACATGCTATGCAACTACGGGCTTCCTGCGGATGTGAAAATAGAGGTAAATTTCATGCAGGGGCGCGACAAGGACAAGCTTATGGCTTGCATGAGCGAGTGGTATTCAAGGTTCCTGATGAATGAACAGAATAAAGCAAGTGGGAATAGTTTAAAGATAAAGGAGGACATTGACGAGCTGCATCTCAAAATAAAGGCGTTCCGCCAGAGCGACCGTTTCAAAGAGATGCTCGATATGGCGGCGAAGTTCTATCATCTGGCTCCTTTCAATGCTTTGCTGGTATCTATGCAGAAGCGAGGGGCCACTTTCGTTCTAAGCGTGAATCAATGGCGGAAATTGGGCCGGCGCCCCACGATTAACGGGCAACAGCTTATTGCCCTTGTTCCGTTCGGCCCCGTGCAGGTGTTGTTCGACTACTCGGACACGGAACCTATAGAGGGGGAGCGGAATCTTTATGGTGAAGGGGTGGAAGCTGTGATGGATTGGTGGGAATGTAGATCAGGCAAATGGGAGAGGTTAAAAGGGATAACCGGCGGTTCCGAATTGTGGAGAAAGCTAAAGGAGAACATGGCGCGCTATGGCATAGCCTACCACGACGACATGAACGCCGCCGGGCGCTTCAGTGGGTATATAAGAGAATACAACGATGAGAACCTTCAACTTTATGTTGGCAGGAATCAGTATGAAATGGTGAAGTTTGAGGCGAAATCGAGGTTTCTTATTAACGTGAACAAGTATTATCCGCCCGCAATGAAATTCCAGACGGTCTGCCACGAGTTGGCGCATTTGTTTTGCCGGCATGTTTACTATGAAAAGTCGAAAGTGCGCGACCTTACTATAAAAGAAGAGGAGTTCGAGGCGGAGACTGTGGCGTGGTTGGTGTGCAAGAGATTGGGCATCCTTATTCCTTCTGAAAATTATTTGGCCGTTTACGCAAGAGAGGGCGAGCTGCCCGAGTATAACTTGAATGAAATCATGAAGGCTGTCACCAAAATAGAGAATATGATAAATGGAATGGTCGGGGTGAAGAGTACGGATTGGTATAAAAACGACTCGAATTATAAAAGTATTGCCGACCAAGCCGTTGCAGTGTATGAAGGACGGGAAAAGCTGAAGTAGCATATATATATAATAAGGTATAGCCCGCGCTGCGGATAAAGGCAGGAGGGGCGGGCTTGTTGTGCGTTGCAGCGTCCGCATTTAGAACGGATAGGCGATGGCGAAGTGTATGGCCATGCCGTCCTTGAACTTCTTGATGTTGTATAACCGCCCGGGGCCACGCTGCGCACGGCGAAGGCGCGCACGCTGTTGGCACCGCCTATGTAGAACTGCTCGGTGTAGGGGCGAGGAGGTCATGTTGCCGTAGGACCAAAGGCACTATTGCCCTGCCCGACGCTGCAACACCACAAGCGGTGTCTTGGAGGAGCCGTAGAGGGCGATGTGGTCGGCAGAGAGCACCTTGAACTTCTTTACGCCCGGCAAAACGGATGTCACCTTGCGCTCCAAGGTCATGTCGGCACAGAGCATCTTGGTGGTGCCCACGATTTCCAAATCGATACGGCCGGGCTTGGTGCCGGCGTTGAAGCGGCCTATCAAACGGTTGCAACCGGCCGTGCCGTAAAGGCTTCCATCGGCGGCGCGGAAGCCAAGGTAGGGGAATGTGGTCTCCTTGGGCGGCACCACCGCCGTGTTTTCTATCTCGACGATGTTCCACTCGCCTTCCAAGGAGGCGGCGCCGGCGGCGTTCTTACTCGAGGCACAAGAGCCGGCCAAAAGGAGGACGCCCGTGCAACAGGCGGCAATAATGAGTTTCTTCATTTTAGTTCAAATGGTTTGAGGTTTGGGAAGAGGGGCTGTGTCAAAAGACACATCCCCTTCGGGGACCTTGCTTGACCACCCCTCCAAACCTCCCCTAATAGGGGAGGCTTTGTCGGCCTACGGCCTCCGAAGTGCTTTTCCCCGTTTTTATTCAAGTTTTGACACACCCTCTTCTTTTCCGCAACAAAGATAGGGATAATAATCGAAACGGCGGACGAAAAGAGCGGAAACATGATTTTCACGCGAATTTGGCGGGAATGTGAGAATTAACCATTATATTTGTCCTCCGTAATATCAACCATACAAAATCTGAAAGCATGGGTAAAGTACTTATCATAGGTGCCGGCGGTGTGGGCACGGTCGTGGCGCACAAAGTGGCTCAAAACAGGGACGTGTTTGAAGAGATTACCATCGCCAGCCGCACCCGAAGCAAGTGCGACGCCGTAGCCAAGGCCATCGGCGCGCCCGACATAAAGACCGCCGCGGTGGACGCCGACAGTGTGGAGCAGCTCGTGGCGCTCTTTTCCGATGTGCGGCCCGACATTGTCATCAACGTGGCGCTGCCCTACCAAGACCTCACCATCATGGAGGCGTGTCTGAAAACGGGCGTGAACTACTTGGACACGGCCAACTACGAGCCAAGGGACGTGGCGCACTTTGAATACAGCTGGCAATGGGCTTTCAAGCAGCGCTTCGAAAAGGCGGGACTCACCGCCATCTTGGGTTGCGGCTTCGACCCGGGCGTGAGCGGCGTCTTCACCGCCTACGCCGCCAAGCACCACTTCGACGAGATTCACTACTTGGACATTGTGGACTGCAACGCGGGCAACCACCACAAGGCTTTCGCCACCAACTTCAATCCTGAAAT
Organism: Prevotellaceae bacterium; assembly: GCA_021204715.1. Lineage (GTDB taxonomy): Bacteria > Bacteroidota > Bacteroidia > Bacteroidales > Bacteroidaceae > Bacteroides. The sequence continues at coordinate 2,822 of JAJPYW010000094.1, read as the reverse complement.
CAACATCCGCGAGATTACCCAGAACGGACGCTACTACGAGAACGGCGCGTGGATAACCACCCGTCCGCTTGAAATACACAAGTCCTTGTCTTATCCCAACATCGGCCCGCGCGACTCTTACTTGCTCTTCCACGAGGAGTTGGAATCGCTCGTGAAGAATTACCCCACCTTGAAGCGGGCCCGCTTCTGGATGACGTTCGGGCAGGAGTACCTGACGCACTTGCGCGTCATTCAAGACATAGGCATGGCCCGCATCGACGAGGTGGAGTACCAAGGCATGAAAATCGTGCCGTTGCAGTTCTTGAAGGCGGTGCTGCCCAACCCGCAGGACTTGGGCAAGGACTATGAAGGGGAGACTTCCATAGGCTGCCGCATACGCGGGCTCAAAGAGGGGAAGGAACATACCTATTATATATATAACAACTGCAGCCACCAAGCGGCCTACCGGGAGACGGGCATGCAGGGCGTGAGCTACACCACCGGCGTGCCGGCGATGATAGGCGCCATGATGTATCTCAAGGGCATCTGGAAACGGCCGGGCGTGTGGAACGTGGAGGAGTTCAACCCCGACCCCTTCATGGAGCAGCTGAACAAACAAGGACTGCCGTGGCACGAGGTCTTCGACGGCGATTTGGAACTGTAAAAGGCGGCCGCTGTGTCAAAAACCCGAATGTATTCAAAGAAACGCACTTCGGAGGCCGTAGGCCGACCAAGCCTCCCCTATTAGGGGAGGTTTGGAGGGGTGGTCAAGCAAGGTCCCCGAAGGGGATGTGTCTTTTGACACAGCCCCGTATAAAACGATTTATCATACATAGCATCATCAAAGCATGAAAGTAGGAGACAAAGCCCCGGAATACTTGGGGATGAATGAAAAAGGAGAAACGATACGGTTGAGTGCTTACCAAGGCAAGAAAGTGGTACTCTATTTCTATCCGAAAGACAACACGCCGGGCTGCACGGCCCAGGCCTGCAACCTGCGCGACAACTACAGCGAGTTGCGGCGGGCGGGCTACGAAGTAATCGGTGTGAGTGTGGACGACGTCAAGTCGCACCAAAAGTTCATCGAAAAGCACAACCTGCCTTTCACGCTTATCGCCGACACCGACAAAAAGTTGGTGGAGGCTTTCGGCGTGTGGGGCCAGAAGAGCATGTACGGGCGCAAATACATGGGTACTTTCCGCACCACCTTCCTCTTGGACGAAGAGGGCAGGGTGGAACGCGTCATCACGCCCAAAGAGATAAAGACGAAGGACCACGCGGCGCAAATCCTTTAAGGGTGCCCCACGGAGGAAGCATCGTTTCCGCGAAGCTGCAGGTGGGGCGCAGGCGCGCCCCGGCCAAGGCCAAGGCGGGAATTGCGGCATAAATAAGTATAATCCTTAAAGCATACGATATGGCAAAGAAAGATGAATTGAATTTTGAGAGCGCGGGTGCCGACAAGCTGCAGAGCGAGAAGTTGAAGGCTTTGCAGGCGGCGATGGACAAGATAGAGAAAAGCTTCGGCAAAGGCTCCATCATGAAGATGGGCGATGACAACATCGAGCCTATAGAGGTGATTCCCACGGGTTCCATCGGGCTGAACGTGGCGCTTGGTGTGGGTGGCTATCCACGCGGGCGCATCATTGAAATCTACGGCCCGGAGTCATCGGGCAAGACTACCTTGGCCATCCATGCCATTGCCGAAGCGCAGAAGATGGGTGGCATCGCGGCCTTTATCGACGCGGAACACGCCTTCGACCGTTTCTATGCGGCCAAGCTTGGCGTGGACGTGGACAATCTGTTGATATCGCAGCCCGACAACGGAGAGCAGGCCTTGGAAATAGCCGACCAGCTGATACACTCGTCGGCCATCGACATCATCGTCATTGACTCGGTGGCCGCCCTTACACCCAAAGCCGAGATTGAAGGCGACATGGGCGACAACAAGGTGGGACTGCAGGCACGGCTCATGTCGCAGGCGCTGCGCAAGCTCACGTCGGCCATCAGCAAGACGCGCACCACGTGTATCTTCATCAACCAGCTGCGCGAGAAGATAGGCGTGCTCTTCGGCAACCCCGAAACCACGACGGGCGGCAATGCCTTGAAGTTCTATGCCTCGGTGCGCATCGACATACGCAGCAGCCAGGCCATCAAGAACGGCGAGGAGGTCATAGGAAGGCAAACCAAGGTAAAGGTGGTCAAGAACAAGGTGGCGCCTCCTTTCCGCCGGGCAGAGTTCGACATCATGTTCGGCGAGGGCATATCGCGCGCCGGTGAAATCATCGACTTGGGTACGGACTTGGGCATCATCAAGAAGAGCGGCTCGTGGTTCAGCTACAACGACACGAAGTTGGCGCAGGGACGCGACGCGGCCAAGCAGGTCATCATGGACAATCCGGAATTGGCCGAAGAACTGGAAGGGCTTATCTTCGAGGAGTTGAAGAAAGAGAAGAAATAAGGCCCGAGGGAAGAGGGAAAACTATCCCGGCAAGAAAGGAGAACAACCCTGGCAAGTAAAGGAAACGACCGTAGGTATCACCGGAATCCTGTTTATAAAACAAGGTCTTGGAAGCGGCGCCGCTTCCAAGACCTTGTTTATTTATGCTTACCTTAATCTTATAGGTGGATGTGCCGGCCGGTGCTTTATGCGAACTTGCTCCAGTCTATGTTGCGCATGTCGCCTGAAGTGAGGAACTCGGTGTGCATAGCCAACGCCGCGGGGATGCAGTGGGGCGTCTGTGCCTTGCCGTCGGTGAGCTTCAGGTAATCCCACAGAATCTGCTTGTAGTCGGGGTGGGCGCAGTTTTCGATGATGGCTTGGGCACGCTCCTTGGGGCCTTTGC
>JAJPYW010000037.1 GCA_021204715.1 Prevotellaceae bacterium | reverse complement strand
AAGTGAATCCACTGGTGTTTGAGACCAGCGCGTCTACCGATTCCGCCATCTGGGCTTATCTTTGTAGAAAGTGGCGCAAAGATACAGCTTTTTTCTGTACACGCAATGATTTCATAAAAAAAATCGAAAATGAAGCGTAAAACGGGAGAATGGTTGGGTGAAGAGAAGTGCGCGGCGCATAAAAAATCGATGATGTGGAGTATAACAGAGATTGAGTGGGGTGAGGAGAAGTGTGCGGCGCATAAAAAAACGAAAATGTGGTGTAAAAAAGGGGCGGTTGCGTGTTTATTTCTAAAATATGGGGTGTTTATTTACCGCTCGTGCGTGTTTATTTCCAAATTATACGTACATTAGCGGCATATTTAGATTCGTTTTACTTTAACCCGTTTGTTAGGATGCCCCATTCAGATAATTATTGTGTTATATTGTGCGGAGGAATAGGCAGCCGTTTCTGGCCTTTCAGTAGAAAAACACAGCCCAAGCAGTTCTTGGATTTCTTCGGCACGGGACGTACCATGTTGCAGCAGACATTCGACCGCTTCAAGAAAATCATTCCGGTGGAGAATATCTTGGCGGCGACCAACGTGCATTATGCCGACATCGTGGCCGAAGAGTTGCCCGAATTGAAGCCGGAGCAGATATTGTTGGAGCCGCAACGCCGCAACACGGCGCCGTGCATCGCGTGGGCTTCTTACCACATCCGCGCCTTGAACCCGAAGGCCAACATCGTGGTGGCGCCTTCCGACCACTTGATCTTGAAAGAGACGGAGTTCCTCACGGCCATTGAGAAGGGGCTGGCGTTCGTGGCCGAGTCGGGCAAGCTGCTCACGCTTGGCATCAAGCCCAACCGCCCCGAGACGGGCTACGGGTATATCCAGATTGCCGAGCAGTGTGAGGAGAACTTCTACAAGGTGAAGACGTTTACCGAGAAGCCGGAGCTTGAATTGGCGAAGCTCTTCGTGGAGAGCGGCGAGTTTTATTGGAATTCGGGCCTTTTCATCTGGAACGTGAACACCATTATCCACGCCAACGAGTTGTTGTTGCCCGAGCTGGCCAGCAAATTGGAGGTGGGCAGCGCGCTGTACGGCACGCCAGCCGAGAAGCAGTTCATCGAAGAGAACTTCCCGGCTTGCCCCAATATCTCCATCGACATAGGCATTATGGAGAAGGCCGACAACGTATATGTATCCTTGGGCGATTTCGGCTGGGCCGACTTGGGGGCGTGGGCCGCTTTGTACGAGCTTTCTTGCAAGGACGCCGAGGGCAACGTGACGTTGAACTGCGACTCGTTGCTCTATAACAGCCGGAACAACATCGTGGTGCTTCCTTCCAACAAGCTGGCCGTCATCGAGGGGTTGGAGGGCTACTTGGTGGCCGAATCGGACAACGTGCTGCTCATCTGCAAGAAAGACGCGGAAGGGGCCATGCGCAAGTATGTGTACGACGCCCGCATGAAGATGGGCGAGGATTATACTTGACGCCCCTCTACAGGCCGAGCCGCTTGCGCACGAACCGCTCTATGAACGCGGCGGTCTCGTCGATGCCCAACGTGGAGGAGTTGATGCACAGGTGGTAGGTGGCCGCGGCGCCCCATGTGTTGTAGCTGTAGTAATTGTAATAGGTGGAACGGCGCTTGTCGGCGCGCTCCATCATCTCTTCGGCCGCGTTGGGGCTGATGCCGTGCAGCCGGCACAGCCGGGCGGCGCGGTCTTCTTTGTCGGCGGCGATGAAGATGTTCACCGCACGCGGGTGGTCGCGCAGGATGTAGTCGGCGCAGCGTCCCACGAAAAGACACGATTTCTCCTCGGCCAGTTTCCTGATGACGTCGCTCTGCACCTTGAACAGGGCGTCGTTGCTCAGGCAGTTGAAGGGCAGCGTGCCCGGGTTGGCGAACGGGAACCGCGAGCCGAAGATGCTGCCCATGATGCCTTGCGAGGAGGCTTGCTCGTCGGCACGCTCGAAGAACTCCCGCCCCAACCCGCTTTCTTCCGAAGCCAAGTTGATGAGTTCCTTGTCGTAATAGTCGATGCCCAAGCGCAGGGCCAGTTTCTCGCCTATTTCCCGGCCGCCGCTACCTAACTGGCGGCCTATGTTCACTACAAATTTGTCTTCCATAATTTCCGTGTCGTGTTGACAGGACAAATGTAGTGGTTTTCCGTGGAATAGGGCAATTTTAAGGAAGGAAAATGGCGCGCGGGGGAATTGTCGGCCTAAAATTAGGTGCAGGGACCGGTTGCGGGCTCGGGGAAAATGACTATCTTTGCGCCGGTAAAAAAGGAGTTTTTATGGCGACACAGCGGATACCCACGGCATTGGGGACAGAAAACATAGGCAAGTTGCTCATGCAATATGCCATTCCCGCCATTATCGCCATGACTGCTTCTTCCCTTTATAATATGGTGGACAGCATCTTCATCGGACAGGGGGTGGGGGCGCTGGCCATATCGGGTTTGGCGTTGACATTCCCGCTGATGAACTTGGCGGCGGCTTTCGGCTCGTTGGTGGGCGTGGGCGCTTCCACGTTGGTGTCGGTGAAGTTGGGGCAGCGGGACTATGACACGGCCCAGCGGGTGCTTGGCAACGTGGTGATGCTGAACGTGATCCTTGGCTTGCTCATCACTTTCATCGTCTATCCTTGCCTGAACCCCATCTTGCGCTTTTTCGGCGGCAGTGACGACACCATGGGCTATGCCCGCGACTACATGTCGATTATCATGATAGGCAACGTGGTGACGCACCTCTACTTCGGGTTGAACTCGCAGCTGCGGGCTTCGGGACACCCCAAGACGGCCATGTATGCCACGGTGGGCACGGTGTGCCTGAACGCCATACTCGACCCCTTGTTCATCTTCGGATTGGGTTGGGGCATACGGGGCGCGGCTGTGGCCACGGTACTCTCGCAGGTGTGCGCGCTCTGCTTCCAAATACGCATTTTCAGCAATCCCAACGAGCTGCTGCACTTCAAGCGCAGCATCTTCCACTTGAAATGGAAAATCGTGTTGGCCTCGCTCAGCATCGGCCTCTCGCCTTTCTTGATGAACTTGGCGTCCTGCTTCATCGTCACCTTGACCAACCAAGGGTTGAAGAAGTACGGGGGCGACTTAGCCATCGGCGCTTTCGGCATCGTGAACCGCCTGTTGTTCCTTATGGTCATGGTGGTGATAGGCTTGAACCAAGGCATGCAGCCCATTGCGGGCTACAATTACGGCGCCCGGCTTTACGGGCGTGTCACGGGGGTGCTGAAAAAGACGATTCTCTATGCCACGTGCGTGACGACCGTAGGCTCGATCATCGGCTTTACGATACCCGAGGTGGTGGTGCGCATCTTCACGCACGACGCTGAGTTGATAAGCATCGCTTCCAAGGGATTGCGCATCGTCTTGTTGGTATTTCCTTTCGTGGGCTTCCAAATGGTGACGTCCATCTTCTTCCAAAGTATCGGCATGGCAAGCAAGGCTATCTTCCTTTCGCTGACACGCCAGTTGGTGGTGCTGTTGCCCTGCCTGCTCATTCTTCCCCGCTTCTTCGGCACGGCGGGCGTGTGGTTCAGCATGCCTACGGCCGACCTTATCGCCGTGATTATCTCGGCGGTGATGCTCGTGGCACAGTTCCGCAGCTTCAAGCGTGACGGGGCGCGCGAACTGCTTTAAGCAGGTGTCTTTGTCATTGGTAGTTGTGGCGGCCGCCGTTCCATTCCGGGGGGGCGGGCGGATATAAAAAACCGGCTTGTCACGTCATGCGGACAAGCCGGTTTTCTTAACTTTTACCTGCAAGTGATGTGTGGATTACTTGCGCAAGCCGAGCTGTTTGACAATGGCACGGTAACGCTCGATGTCGCGGTCTTTCAAGTAAGAGAGCAACGCGCGGCGTTTACCTACCATCATGGTCAAAGCCCTTTCCGTGGTATAATCTTTCTTGTGGAGTTTCAAGTGCTCCGTCAAGTGGGCAATACGGTAGGAGAACAAAGCTATCTGGGATTCTGCCGACCCGGTATCAGTGTTGGACTTTCCGTACTTGCTGAAGATTTCTTGCTTTTTGGCAGCGTCTAAATACATAAAACTGTTTTGTTTAATGGGTTATTTATATCCCTTTCGGGGCTGCAAAGATAAATATTATCTTTTAGTTTGCAATAAACTTGGGGTAAAAATTTATCCAGTGGCGCGTTATGTAAGGTAAATTCACTAACTTTGCCCGGCTAAAAAACAAGTATTGTATGCGAAACATCAGAAACATCGCGATTATTGCCCATGTGGACCATGGCAAGACAACGCTCGTGGACAAGATGCTGTTGGCGGGAAACCTTTTCAGGAGCAACCAGCATACGGGTGAATTAATGTTGGACAACAATGACTTGGAGCGTGAACGCGGCATCACTATCCTTTCGAAAAACGTATCCATCAACTATAAGGGCACAAAGATAAACATCATCGACACGCCGGGACACAGCGACTTCGGCGGGGAGGTGGAGCGCGTGCTGAACATGGCCGACGGCTGCCTGCTGTTGGTCGACGCTTTCGAGGGCCCCATGCCCCAGACGCGTTTCGTGCTGCAGAAGGCCTTGCAGATAGGCTTGAAACCCATCGTGGTGGTGAACAAGGTAGACAAGCCCAACTGCCGCCCCGAAGAAGTGTATGAGATGGTTTTCGACCTGATGTTCAGCTTGGACGCCACCGAGGACCAGTTGGACTTCCCGGTAATATACGGCTCGGCCAAGAACGGCTGGATGGGTACCGACTGGCGGGAACCCACGGGCAACATCGACGCTTTGCTCGACTGCATCTTGAAGTACATTCCCGCTCCCGAGCAGTTGGAGGGTACGCCACAGATGCTTGTCACGTCGCTCGACTACTCTTCCTACACGGGGCGCATCGCCGTGGGGCGCGTGCACCGGGGCACGTTGCGCGAGGGGATGAACGTCTCCCTCGTGAAGCGCGACGGCACTGTCTTGAAGTCGAAAATAAAGGAACTGCACACCTTCGAGGGCATGGGCCGCGTCAGGGTGCAGGAAGTCTCTTCGGGCGACATCTGCGCTTTGGTGGGCATAGAGGGGTTCGAGATAGGCGACACCATCTGCGATTACAACGAGCCCGAGGCGTTGCCCACCATCGCCATCGACGAGCCCACGATGAGCATGCTCTTCACCATCAACGATTCCCCCTTCTTCGGCAAGGAGGGCAAGTATGTCACTTCGCGCCACATTCAAGACCGCTTGTACCGCGAGCTCGACAAGAACTTGGCCCTGCGCGTGGAGAAGGGGCACGAGGAGGGTAAGTGGACCGTTTCAGGCCGGGGCGTGCTGCACCTGTCTATCTTGATAGAGACGATGCGGCGCGAGGGCTACGAGCTGCAGGTGGGCCAGCCGCAGGTCATCTTCAAGCAGATTGACGGGGTGAAGTGCGAGCCGGTGGAGGAACTCACCATCAACGTGCCCGAGACGTATGCCAGCAAGATGATAGACATGGTGACGCGCCGCAAGGGAGACTTGGTGAAGATGGAGAATGCCGGCGACCGGGTGAACTTGGAGTTCGACATGCCTTCGCGCGGCATCATAGGCTTGCGCACCAACGTGCTCACGGCTTCGGCCGGCGAGGCCATCATGGCCCACCGTTTCCGCGAGTACCAGCCATACAAGGGCGAGATAGAGCGGCGCACCAACGGCTCGATTATCGCCATGGAGGGTGGCACGGCCTTTGCCTACGCCATAGACAAGCTGCAGGACCGGGGACGCTTCTTCATCTTCCCGCAAGAGGAGGTGTATGCCGGACAGGTGGTGGGCGAGCACTCGCACGAGAACGACTTGGTGGTGAACGTGACCAAGTCGAAGAAGCTCACCAACATGCGGGCTTCGGGTTCAGACGAGAAGGCGCGCCTCGTGCCGCCGGTACAGTTCTCTTTGGAAGAGGCGTTGGAATACATCAAGGAAGATGAGTATGTGGAGGTGACGCCCAAGTCCATGCGCATGCGCAAGATCATCCTCGACGAGACGGAGCGCAAGCGGGTGAATAAAAAATGATAGGGGGATGTGTCTTTCGACACATCATCATTTTTATCATTGCTTACCACCTCACCAAAGCGGCGCTGCCGCTTTTTTATTGCTTACCACCCCACCAAGAGGATGTGTCAAAACTTAATAAAGCACTTCGGAGGCCGTAGGCCGACCAAGCCTCCCCTATTAGGGGAGGTTTGGAGGGGTGGTCAAGCAAGGTCCCCGAAGGGGATGTGTCTTTTGACACAGCCCCTTTGTCGGCCTTCGGTCTCCGAATTGTTTCTCTTTTTCTATAAAAAAGACAAAAAGAATACTTTTAGGTCCTTATTGATAACAATTTTCTAAAAAATAATCGCTTCCTTTGTTATGACAAACAAAGGAGGCGGTTATGAATTTTGCACTTATCTTGAAAAACAGCCGCACGGTGTACGATATTCTCCTGCATCGCACCCGTTGTACGTTTGACCAGTTGCAGCGTCTGTGCCATTTGGCCAGCACTGATCTTTGCTTGGCTTTGGCACACCTCATCCGTGAAAAGGTGGTGGAGCAATATTGTGAAAGGCAGGTGGTTTACTACCGGTTGCCCGCTTGACGCCCACCTGCCTTTTTTTGTCTCTTGCCGCGTTCTTGGCGCGTTTTACTTGTTACCTTTCACTTCCCAACCCAGCGCGCTGGCGCCCAAGATAGCGGCGTCGGAGTCTTTCAGTTCGGAGAGCAACAACTTGGTTTTGCCTTTGTAGATGGGCAGCACGTTGGCGTCGATGGCCTTCTGTATGGGCTCGAAGATGTATTTGCCTGCTTTGGCCAAACCGCCGAAGAGCACGATGGCCTCGGGGCTGGAGAAGGCGATGAAGTCGGCCAAGGCCTCGCCCAAGACGGTACCCGTAAAATGGAAGATGTTCAAGGCTATCTTGTCGCCCTGCACGGCGGCGTCGTACACGTCTTTGGAAGTAATGTCGTCGGCGGGAATGGCGCGCAGCAGGCTGGGCTCGGTGCTGGCGGTAAGCATCTCGCGCGCTGAACGGGCCACACCCGTGGCCGAGCAATAGGCCTCTAAACAGCCGCGTCTTCCGCAGCCGCAAAGCCGGCCGTTCTCGCGGCGGATGATGGTGTGTCCCAGCTCGCCGGCGAAGCCGTCGTGTCCGTAGACCATCCGGCCGTTGATGACGATGCCGCTGCCCACGC
>JAJPYW010000092.1 GCA_021204715.1 Prevotellaceae bacterium | reverse complement strand
GATTCTGAAGCTAAACGGCATAGGCAACGGCTATTCCGTCATCCTTTATTTCCGGAAGCGCGGCGGCGAGTGGACGCTCTACCGGTATGAAGACACCGGCGTGTAGCCGGCCGCTGTAATGGAAGGATAGAAGATGCAGGACACACCCCATATCGATAAAACGACGGCGGCCGCAGGCGGCTCCGCACAAATGCCGGTATCTCCCGAGAGGCGGCACATAGCCGACATGCCCGCACACCTGCCGCTTGCCTGCGCCGGACGTCACATCCCCAACACCTTCGGCTTGGACGTGCGCGCGGCCCGTTACTTGGAATATGCTTCCGTGGACGAATTGCGCGCGCTCTTGGCTTCGGGTGCCGTCACTAAGCCTTTCCTGCACGTGGGAGCAGGCAGCAACTTGTTGTTTTTGGAAGACTATCCCGGCACCATCCTGCACTCCCGCATCGGGGGCGTCTATGTGGTGGCCGAAGACGGCGCGCAAGTCTTGGTCAGGGTAGGCGCCGGCGTTCCGTGGGACGACTTCGTGGCCTTTTCGGTGGAGCGGCAATGGTATGGAGCCGAGAACCTGTCGGGTATTCCCGGCGAGACGGGAGCCGCCGCCGTGCAGAACATCGGGGCTTACGGCGTGGAGATATCCTCGCTTGTCGACGCGGTGGAGACCGTAGACATAGAGGGCAACGAGCGCGTCTACCAAGCCCGGGAGTGTGGTTACACCTACCGTGGAAGCCTCTTCAAGCAGCCCGCCATGAAGCGTGTGTTCGTCACCCATGTGCGCTTGCGCTTGGGCAAGACGCCCTCTTTCAAGTTAGACTACGGCGCCGTGCGCCAAGAGTTGGCCGCAGGCTATCCTTCGGTGACGCTGCAAGCCGTGCGCGAGGTTGTGCTGCACATCCGCGGCGGCAAGCTGCCCAACCCTGAAGAATTGGGCAACGCGGGCAGCTTCTTCATGAATCCCGTCGTTTCCCGCGAACGCTACGAGGCGTTAAGGCGCCGCTATCCCGACATGCCCGGCTATCTTCTTGAAGACGGGCAGGTGAAACTTGCCGCCGGCTGGCTCATAGAGCAAAGCGGCTGGAAAGGCAAGGCGTTGGGGCGCGCGGCCGTGCACCACAAGCAGGCGCTTGTCCTTGTGAACACAGGCGGCGCCACCGGCGCCGACATCGCCCGCCTTTCCGAAGCCGTCCGCGCGTCGGTCAGGCAGCTTTTCGACATCGACCTGCGTCCCGAAGTGAATTTCATCCCTTCTCCATCATCCGCCTGCCTATGAAACTCACCATCTTGGGAAGCGGCACCTCCACGGGCGTGCCCGAAATAGGCTGTACTTGCCCCGTGTGTACTTCCGCCGACAAGCGCGACCGCCGCACGCGCACTTCCGCCGTGCTCACCCGGGGCGATACATCCATCTTGATAGACTGCGGCCCCGACTTCCGCCAGCAAGTGCTTTCCACCCGTTTCTTCCGCCGCATAGACGGGGTGTTGATTACCCACGAGCACTACGACCACGTAGGCGGCTTGGACGACCTGCGCCCCTTCAGCCGCATGGGTGAGATACCCGTCTATTGCAACCACTATACCGCCGAACATTTGCGTCAGCGCATGCCCTACTGTTTCGTGCGGCGCGTCTATCCCGGCGTGCCCCGCGTCCATTTGGAAGAAGTGGAGCCCTACCGGCTGTTCCACATCGCCGGCATCGAGATACTGCCCCTTGAAATCATGCACGGCACGCTCTCCATCTTGGGCTTCGTCATAGACGGACGCTTGGGCTACGTCACCGACATGAGCCACCTGCCCCAAGCCGCCTTGGAGCGCTTGCGCGGCGTCGACGTGCTCGTGTTGAACGCCTTGCGCCCCCAGCCGCACCCCACGCACCAAAGCATCCCCGAAGCCGTTGTCACGGCCGGGCGCATAGGCGCGGGCGAGACCTACCTTGTTCACATGGGGCACAGCGCCGGCCTGCACGCCCTCATCGACAAGCAACTTCCACCCCACATTCACTTCGCTTACGACGGTTTGGAAATAGATTATTAAACTTTTTAAAATAAATGTTTGGTTTTGTTAGAGAGAAACACTACATTTGCCGAAACAAACCCAAATAAAGCATGAAACTCCGTTTGTTCTTGCGCGCGGCGCTTGTCATTGTAGTGGTTCTGGTGTGTGCCGGGATAGGAGTCTACTCGTACCTGCACTTGCGCGCCATGGAGAACAAGCAGGAGTTCGACCTCTACACTTTGGTGCCCCAAGACGCCATCGCCGTGGTGGAGACCGACCGCATGGCCGCGCTCGTGGACGACATCAACAACCTGCATTGCAGCCGCGACGACCACTTCCTGTACATCTCCGACCTTTTCGTCTACCTGAAGCGTTACTTGCACGACTTGGTGGGCGACACACCCCACGGCTTGAGCAAGCAGATGAACAAGATGCTCCTGAGCTTTCACGAGCCCGACAACCCTTCCAACCAAGTGCTCTTCTGCTCGCTCGGCGCGGGCGATTACCAATTGATAGAGACCTTCGTCGAGAAGTATGCCAAGAACACCAACCCGCCCGAAGTGACCAAATACAAGGGCACCGAGATACGCGGCTATACCGTGCCCGACGGACACGTGTTGTGGGCTTGTTTCACCAAGGACTTCCTTGCCATCAGTTTCCAAAAGCGGCTCATCGAGCAGGTGGTCGACACCCGCCGCGAGAAGACCTCGCTCATGGACCTGCCCTCTTTCCGCACCATGTACGGGCAGAAGCGCGGCACTTCCGAGGCCACCGTGTACGTGCGCATGAAGGCGGTGGATATGGGTAGAGGCGAGTTGGAGGCACCCCGGCAGACACGAGTGGGCAGCTGGGCCGAGTTCGACATGAAATTCAACGAAGACGCCATTTACTGCTCGGGCGTGAGCTACGGGGCCGACACGACACGCACCTTCATCAACGCCATGCACAGGCAGGAACCCATACGCGAGTTTCCCGGCGAGCGCCTGCCCGCGTCCACCTTCTTCTATTATCACTTTGCCCTTTCCGACATCGAGCCCGTCGCCGACTTTGCTACGCGGCAGGCCTACCACGACGGGCAATATCCCGACTCGTTGCAGGCGTTGGACGCCGCGTGGGTGTCCTATTTGGAAGAGCATGCCGGCGACAACCTGCTCTTCAGCCTCTTCCAGCCCAAGGACACCATGGAAGGGCACCTTCCCTGCGCGGTGATGGCCATTCCCATGAAGAACGAGAAGTTGGCCGAGCGCCGGCTGCAACTCTTCTTGGAGCGCCACCCGGTAGGCGGCATGGAGGATTTGCCGGGGCAAAGCGAGCCCGAATACGAGCGTTACCCGTTGGCCCGCAACCATACCCAGTACCGCATGCCCTCCGCCACATTGCTCACCCAGCTCACCGGCATGGGCAAGCCGGCGCGTTGCAGCTACGCCTGCTTCTACCGCGGCGCGCTGCTCTTGGCGCCCGACGCGCGCAGCCTGTCGGCCTACATCGACTCCTTGGAGCGCGGCTTTGTGTTGGATGGCACGTCGGCCTACGAAGAGGGGGTGGGGAGCCTTTCGCCGCTCTACAATTTCGTCATGATGGTCGACATGGAAGCCATGCTGCACCAACCCGAGAACTACGGCAGGTTGGTGCCCAACTTCTTCTTCCGCCAGATGAAGTTCTTCCGCCACTTTGTGCTCGACGTGCAGTTCATCTGCAAGGACGATGTGACCTATCCCAACATCGTGCTGCTTTACAGGGGGTGATTGTCAAACATTCCTTGCATCCCTTCCCAACCCTTTTCAAAGGGACGGATAAGGCCGTTTTTCCCAAAAAGACAGCATTTCCATGCATTTGAAAGCATAATGACACAACAGCACATCATTGCATGGCAACCGTCCATTTTTTACAATCGACGGATTCTGACGAATACATTCGACAGGGTGAATCGAATGTATTCGACAGGTTGAGTCGAATGTTGTCGTGACACTTTGTCGAATGTTATCGACAGGATGAGTCGAATACATTCGACAGAATGTAAGAAAAGCTTTTTGGGAAGTGAGTGGAATACAGAGATGACACCCTCATCTTCATCAACTTGAGGCGCGTGCCGTGTTTTGTAAAATAATCCGCGCGGCACTCCTTTTCCCTTGCGCGAAGTTTAGAAGGGCAGGTCGTCCTTGGAGTCCTCGGGCGGGAAGGCAGGCGCCGGCTGGGGAGGCGGAACCGGCGCGCCTGCTGTGGAAGCGGCCGTCTCGGGCGCGACGCGCTCCACTTTCCAAGCGCGTATGCTGTTGAACCAGCGGTTCTGCCACTGGCGGGCGTCGATGTCGAAAGAGACTTTCAGCTCCTCGCCCTCATGAATGTTGAACTGGGCTATCTTGTCGCCGCCGAACACCTCGAAGCACATCTTGTGGGGATATGTCCCGTTCTCTTCAATGACATATTCCTGCGATTTCCACTCGTTCCCCGTAGCCTTTGACTGGCCGCTGCGCTCGGGCAGTTTGGCGATAATCTTTCCTATGATTTCCATGATGCATTGGTTTTGTTTATGGGGCGAAGATACGATTTTTTAGGGACATGCGGTGAATCGCTCCCCATTTTTTCTCGCTATTTCTTTACCGTATGAAATTCTTTTGTTAACTTTGTCCGACCGTTTGGCAACAAATGCTGAAGATTTTGCAGGCGGGGATACTTAATTAAAAAACGAGCAGAAAATGGAATTTATTGTTTCAAGTAGTGACCTTTCCAATCATTTGCAGGCTATCAGCCGTGTAATCAACTCAAAGAACACCTACCCCATATTGGATTGCTTCTTGTTTGAATTGCAGGAGGGCGTCTTGACGGCGACGGCTTCCGACGGCGAGACCACCATGTTGACCACCGTCCCGGTGACGGGCGGCGCGGAGCTGCGTATGGGCGTGCCCGCCAAAACCTTGCTCGACGCCTTGAAAGAGGTGCCCGAGCAACCGCTTACGTTTGAAATCAACCCCGATTCGTTGGAGATTACCGTGCACTACCAGAACGGGCAGTACAACTTGATGGGGCAGGACGCCGACGAGTTCCCGGGCATCGTCTCGCTGGAAGGCGAGGACGCCGCGCGCGTGGAGGTGGACGCCCAGACGTTGCTCGACGGCATCAGCCGCACGCTCTTCGCCACGGCCGACGACGAGCTGCGCCCGGTGATGAACGGCATCTTTTTCGACATCACCTCCGAAGACATCACTTGGGTGGCTTCCGACGGCCACAAGTTGGTGCGCGACAAGACTTCGGCCGCCACGGGCAAGGATCGCGCCTCCTTCATCTTACCTAAGAAACCGGCCACCTTGGTGCGCAGCCTCCTGCCCAAGGAACAGGGCACGGTGGTGGTTGAGTTCGGCGACCGCAACGCCCTCTTCACGCTTTCGGAATACCGCATGACGTGCCGCCTTATCGAGGGCCGTTACCCCAACTACAACTCCGTCATTCCGCAGGGCAACCCCAACAAGGTGACGGTGGACCGCCAGCAACTCTTGGGCGCCTTGCGCCGTGTGGCCGTGTTCGCTTCGGCCGCCAGCGGGCTCATCAAGATTCACTTGAAAGAGAACGAGCTGCGCCTCGCCACGCAGGACATCGACTTCTCCACTTCGGCCGAGGAGACCATGACCTGCCAGTACACGGGCAACGCGATGAGCATAGGCTTCAAGGCCGACTTCCTTATCGACATCTTGAGCAACATCCCTACTGACGAGGTTGTCTTGGAACTGGCCGACCCGTCGCGCGCGGGCGTCGTCCTGCCCGCCGTGCAAGGCGAGCGGGAAGACTTGCTCATGCTGCTCATGCCCATGATGCTGAACGATTAAGGGGGCGCGCCGGTCATGAAATTGAACTTGAAGAACCCGATTGTCTTCTTCGACTTGGAGACGACGGGCACCAACATAAACTCAGACCGCATCGTCGAAATCTGTTACCTGAAGGTGTTCCCCAACGGAAACGAGTCGGCCAAGACGCTGCGCATAAACCCCGAGATGCACATTCCCGCCGAGGCTTCGGCCGTGCACGGCATACACGATGAAGACGTGGCCGGCTGCCCCACCTTCAAGGAAGTGGCCCGCAGCATCGCCGCCGAGATAGAGGGGTGCGACTTGGCCGGGTTCAACTCCAACCGCTTCGACATTCCGGTGCTTGCCGAGGAGTTCCTGCGCGCGGGCGTGGACATAGACTTGGCCCGCCACAAGTTTGTGGACGTGCAGGTTATATTCCACAAGATGGAGCAGCGCACGCTTTCGGCCGCCTACAAATTCTATTGCGGCAAGAACTTGGACGACGCCCATACCGCCGAAGGCGACACCCGCGCCACCTACGAGGTGTTGATGGCACAGCTCGACCGCTATCCCGAGTTGCAGAACGACATCGCGTTTCTCTCGGCCTTCTCTTCTTTCAACAAGAACGTGGACTTCGCCGGGCGCGTCATCTTGGACGACAACGGCGTGGAGGTGTTCAACTTCGGCAAATACAAAGGCATGCCCGTGGCCGAGGTGCTGCGGCGCGACCCCGGTTATTACGGCTGGATACAGTCAAGCGACTTCACGCTGAACACCAAAGCCGTGCTCACCCGCATACGTTTACGTGAAATGACCGAACGATGAGAAAGGGTAAAGGATTAATAGGAAAGCACATCGTGCTGGGCGTCACAGGGAGCATCGCCGCTTACAAGGCGTGCCCGCTCATCCGCCTGCTCATCAAGCGGGGCGCCGAGGTGCAGGTGGTCATTACGCCGGCGGGCAAGGAGTTCATCACCCCCTTGACGCTCTCCACCTTGACGGGGAAGCCCGTCATCAGCGAGTTTTTCTCCCGGCGCGACGGCTCGTGGTGCAGCCATGTGGACTTGGGCGTCTGGGCCGACGCCATGCTCGTGGCACCGGCCACCGCCTCCACCATAGGCAAAATGGCCCACGGCGTGGCCGACAACATGCTCGTGACCACATATCTCTCCATGAAAGCGCCGGTGTTCATCGCCCCCGCCATGGACTTGGACATGTACGCGCACCCCGCCACGCAGCACAACTTAGCCTTGTTGCGTAGCTACGGAAACCATATCATCGAGCCCGCCACGGGCGAGCTTGCCAGCCACTTGCAGGGAAAGGGACGCATGGAAGAGCCGGAGCGGATTATCCTTGAATTGGAACGCTTCTTCGCGGCTAAAGAGGCCGACTTGACGGGAAAAACCGTCTTGATTACCGCCGGCCCCACCTACGAGAAGTTGGACCCCGTGCGCTTCATAGGCAACTACTCGTCGGGGAAGATGGGCTTTGCCTT
>JAJPYW010000265.1 GCA_021204715.1 Prevotellaceae bacterium | reverse complement strand
AAAGCATAGATGAAGTTGCAACGACAGTATTGCATGGTTTTTATCGAAGCGCTTCCATTCGCCGAGTCGAAGCGCTTCGATTCGCCGAGTGGAAGCGCTTCGGCAAAACTTGATAATTTATTCCTTTCACGGCATGGAACGGCCTTTATTCCCGTCAATATCCCCGTTCATTCAATTTTTTCTACCTATTCCGCTTGCAGCCAAATGGAAATCGCTACCTTTGCCCCTTGCAAAGTATGCTATCGCCCGATGATTTCAGTAGACGGATTGAAAGTGGAGTTTGGCGCCACACCTTTGTTTGAAGAGGTGTCTTACGTCATTAACAAGAAGGACCGCATTGCCCTTGTGGGCAAGAACGGCGCGGGCAAGTCGACCATGCTTAAAGTGCTCGCCGGCCTGCAACCGCCCACGGCGGGCGTGGTGTCGCTGCCGCGCGACTGTACCATAGGCTACCTGCCGCAGGTCATGGCTCTTACCGACGGACGCACCGTCATGGAGGAGGCCGAGCTGGCTTTCGAGCACATCTTCGAGCTGCAGGAGCGCATAGAACGCTTGAACCGTGAGTTATCCGAACGCACCGACTACTATAGCGACGCTTACCGCGACTTGATAGATACCTTCACCCACGCGCAGGAGCGTTTCCTCCTAATGGGCGGCACCAACTACCGTGCCGAAATAGAGCGCACCCTGCAAGGATTGGGCTTTGAGCGGGGCGACTTCAACCGTCCCACCGGCGAGTTTTCGGGCGGTTGGCGCATGCGCATAGAGCTTGCCAAGCTGCTGCTTCGCCATCCCGATGTGTTGCTCCTTGACGAGCCCACCAACCACCTTGACATAGAGAGCATACAGTGGTTGGAACAGTTCCTCGCCACCCGTGCCAACGCCGTGGTGTTGGTGAGCCACGACCGCGCCTTCTTGAACAATGTCACCACCCGCACCATCGAGATAAGCTGCCGGCACATATACGATTACAAGGTGAAGTACGACGCTTTCGTGAAGCTGCGCCAAGAGCGCCGCGAGCAGCAACTCAGGGCCTACGAGAACCAGCGGAAACAGATAGAGGAGACCGAGGCCTTTATCGAGCGCTTCCGCTACAAGGCTACTAAGGCGGTGCAGGTGCAGAGCCGCATCAAGCAGTTGGCCAAATTGGAGCGCATCGAGGTAGACGAAGTAGACAACTCGGCCTTGCGCTTGAAGTTCGTCTGTTGCAGTCCTTCAGGCAGCTACCCGTTGGTGTGCGACGGTGTGGGCAAGGCTTTCGACGGCCACACGGTGTTCAGCGATGTCACTTTCACCATTGCCCGCGGTGAAAAGGTGGCTTTTGTGGGGCGCAACGGCGAAGGGAAGTCCACACTCGTGAAGTGTATCACCGGCGAGATTGCCGACTACACAGGCCACCTCACTTTAGGACATAACGTGCGCATAGGCTACTTCGCGCAGAACCAAGCGCAACTGCTCGATGAACGCTATACGGTGTTCGAGACCATAGACCGTGTGGCCACGGGCGACATCCGCTTGAAGATACGCGACATACTTGGCGCCTTCATGTTCGGCGGCGAAGCGTCGGACAAGCCGGTCAAAGTGCTTTCAGGCGGCGAGCGCACCCGCTTGGCGCTTGTCAAGCTGCTCTTGGAGCCGGTGAACTTCCTTGTTTTAGACGAGCCCACCAACCACTTGGACATGCGCTCCAAAGATGTATTGAAAGAGGCCATACGCGGCTTCGAGGGCACGGTCATCGTGGTGAGCCACGACCGCGACTTCTTGGACGGCTTGGTCAGCAAGGTGTATGAGTTTGGCGGCGGCAGGGTAAAGGAGCATTTGGGCGGCATCTACGATTTCCTCAGCAAGCATAACGCCGCGCTTGCCGGTGAAAGGATAGACGCTTGCTTCAAGCCTGTCATGTATAAGAAGGAGACGGCCGTTGCAAAGGAAGCGGCGGCTGCAAAGGCTGTGGGGGACGGGCTCGAAACGGCTGCCACCGGCGCGTCGGCCACCGTCGCCAAGCCCGAAGCCACGGGTGCCAAGGGACACGTGGAGCGCAAGGAACGCAGCAAGCGCTTCAAGAAGATGGAGCAGCGGGTGGCTGCTTGTGAGGCCCGGATTGAGGCCACCGAGTCGGCCATCAGCGGGTTGGAAAGCCGCATGGCCACGCCCGAAGGGGCTGCCGACACGGCACTTTACGAGGAGTACCGCCAATTGAAGGCGCGGCTCGAAGAGGCCATGGAAGCATGGGAATCGGCTTCCACGGAATTGGAAGAGAACAGGATTCCCCAAGACGCTTGAAGCGCGTCCCCACGGTGTTTGGACTTTATTTTTAATCTATATAGTTATGCACATGAAACAATTATTTCCCGTTGCAATGCTTTGCCTGCTTACGGCATCTTGCAACAACGGCAAGCCGTCCGATGCAGGCATCGACCTTGCCAATTTGGACACGTCGGTGGCACCCGGCACCGATTTCTATCAATTCGCTTGCGGCGGCTGGATAGCAAGCCATCCGCTGCCCGCCGAGTTCTCCAAGTATGGTTCGTTCACCGTGCTCGACGAGAACAACACGCAGCAGATTCAAGGGCTTATTCAAGAATTGGCCGGCGAGGAGCACGAGCCAGGCAGCATCGCCCAAAAGGTGGGCGACTTGTATCAGATAGCCATGGACAGCGTCCGTCTGAACCAAGAGGGCATAGAGCCCATCCGCGCCGAGTTGGAACACATCGCCGCGTTGGTGGAGAATCCTTCCTCTGTCTACACGCTTTTGGGCGAGTTGCAGAAAGTGGGCGTGGTGGCTTATACAAGCGTGCGTGTGGACGCCGATGACATGAACAGCAAGGAGAATGCCGTGCAGACTTACCAAGCGGGCTTGAGCATGCGCGAGCGCGAGTACTATTTAGAGGATGACTCGGCTACCGTGAAGATCCGCGAGGCTTTCAAGGCATATATCCCCAAGATGTTCTCCTTGGCAGGCTTCGACGAGGCTACCGCACAGCAAGCCGCCGAGGTGGTAATGGACGTGGAGACACGCTTGGCCACCGCCTACCGCTCGCGTGTGGACCTGCGCGACCCGTATGCCAACTACAACAAGATGTCCATGAAGGAGGTAAAAGCTTTGAGCCCCGCCTTCAATTGGGACGCTTTCCTCGCAGCCATGGACTTGAACGGTGTCACCGAAATTATCGTGGGCCAGCCCGCTTCCTTGAAGGCTGCCGCCGATATTGTCAACACACTGCCGGCACAGCAGCAGGCGCTCTACCTGCAATGGAAGTTGATTGACGCTGCAGCCGGCTTCTTGAGCGACGATTTGGCCGCCGAGCGCTTCGACTTCTACAGCCGCACCATGAACGGCGTGCAGGAGATGCAGCCCCGCTGGAAGCGTGCCATAGGCACGATGGACCGCGCCATTGGCGAGGCCATAGGGCAAATGTACGTGGAGAAGTACTTCCCCGCCGCTTCCAAGGAGCGCATGGTGGCTTTGGTGGAGAACCTGCGCCAGACGTTGGGCGAACGCATACAGAATCTTACTTGGATGAGCGACACCACCAAGGTGAAGGCCTTGGAGAAGCTCTCTACCTTCCGTGTGAAGATAGGTTATCCCGACCAGTGGAAAGACTATTCAGCATTGGAGATTAACAAGGAGGATTCTTTCTGGGAGAACATGAAGCGCGCCAGCTTGTGGGAACATGCCCGCATGGTAGACAAGGTGGGCAAACCGGTGGATCCCGAAGAGTGGTTCATGACGCCGCAGACGGTGAACGCCTACTATAACCCCACCACGAACGAGATTTGCTTCCCTGCAGGCATACTGCAATATCCCTTCTTCGACATGAGTGCCGACGATGCCTTCAACTACGGTGCCATCGGCGTGGTCATAGGCCACGAAATGACGCACGGCTTCGACGACGAGGGACGTCAGTATGACAAGGACGGCAACTTGAAGGATTGGTGGACGGCCGACGACGCGGCCAGCTTCGAGCAGCGCGCCAAGGTGATGTCCGATTTCTTCGACAACATCGAAGTGGCTCCGGGCGTACATGCCAACGGACGTCAGACGTTGGGCGAGAACATTGCCGACTACGGCGGCTTGCAGGTGGCTTACCAAGCGTTCAAGAAGGCTACCGCCGAGGCGCCGCTTGCCGACAAGGAGGGCTTCACTCCCGAGCAGCGCTTCTTCTTGGCTTACGCCGGTGTGTGGGCCAACACCATCAGCCCCGAGGCTGTATTGAGCGCTACCAAGAGCGACTCGCACGCCTTGGCCCAGTGGCGTGTGAACGGCGCCCTGCCGCAAATCGACGCTTGGTATGAGGCTTTCGGCATTGAAGAGGGCGACCCCATGTACTTGGCACCCGAAGACAGGGTATCTATCTGGTAATCCGCTTGCCTAAGCTTTACAGGGCCGGACGGCGTCCTAAGGACGCTTGCCCGGCCTTTTTCTTATTCTTTCCTTATTATCTTCCTCTCTTTTCTTATTTCTTTCTTCTTATCTCCTTTATCGCTCTTGCTCTTTCTTATGCCTTCCACGCGGATTTATCTTGGCTTTCATGGCTGTGGCGCATGCTTTGGCAAGCCGTTGACAAAAGGAAGTACGGCACGCCTTTTGTGAAAACCGGCGTGTGTGGAAAATAGATAAAAAAGAGTAAGAATAGGCGTGCGAATAAACAAAATTACTAACTTTGCGGCAATTCATTTTTAATTGCACATCCTAACTATAAACGAATATGTCAGAAATGAAAAGAATCAAGACGGCTTTGGTCTCCGTGTATCATAAGGAGGGTTTGGACGAAATCATCACCAAGCTGCACGAGGAGGGTGTGGAGTTCCTCTCTACCGGCGGCACGCGCCAGTTCATCGAGTCTTTGGGTTATCCCTGCAAGGCGGTGGAGGAATTGACCACCTATCCTTCCATTCTCGGAGGGCGTGTGAAGACGTTGCATCCGAAGGTGTTCGGCGGTATCCTTTGCCGCCGCGAGTTGGAGCAGGACATGCAGCAGATAGACAAGTACGACATTCCCCAGATAGACTTGGTTATCGTCGACCTCTATCCTTTCGAGGCCACGGTGGCTGCCGGCGCCGACGAGGCTGCGGTCATCGAGAAGATTGACATAGGCGGCATATCGCTTATCCGGGCGGCGGCCAAGAACTACAACGATGTGGTGTGCGTGGCTTCGCAGGCACAATACCAGCCGCTGTGCGACATCTTGATGGAACGCGGTGCCGAGACTTCCCTTGAAGAGCGTCGTTGGTTTGCTAAAGAGGCTTTCGCCGTCTCATCCAACTATGACACGGCCATCTTCAACTACTTCGATGGTGGCTGCGGGGCTGCTTTCCGTTGTTCTGTCAACAACCAACGGCCGTTGCGCTACGGCGAGAACCCGCACCAGAAGGGTTATTTTTATGGCGACTTGGACGCCATGTTCGACCAAATCCACGGCAAGGAGCTTTCTTATAACAACCTGCAGGACATTCACGCCGCCATTGAACTCATCGACGAGTTCCATGAGACTACTTTCGCCGTGTTGAAGCACAACAACGCTTGCGGGCTGGCTTCGCGCGCCACGGTGCTCGAGGCTTGGAACGATGCCTTGGCAGGCGACCCTGTATCGGCATTCGGCGGGGTGTTGGTGACGAACGGTATAATAAACAAGGAGGTGGCCGAGGCTATCAACAAAATCTTCTTCGAGGTGGTGCTGGCACCCGACTACGATGTGGATGCCTTGGAGATATTGGGACAGAAGAAGAACCGCATCATCTTGGTGCGCAAGCCCGCGCGCCGTCCTTCAATGCAGTTCCGTTCGCTCTTGAACGGCGTGTTGGTGCAGGAGCGCGACACGAAGGTGGAGACGCCCGACGACTTGAAAGTCGTTACCTTGACGGCGCCTACTCCCGCCGAGGTGGAAGACCTGCTCTTCGCCAACAAGATTGTGAAGAACAGCAAGTCAAACGCCATTGTCCTTGCCAAGGGCAAGCAACTCGTGGCCAGCGGCGTGGGGCAGACCAGCCGCGTGGATGCCTTGAAGCAGGCCATCGACAAGGCACGCAGCTTCGGCTTCGACTTGAACGGGGCGGTGATGGCCAGCGACGCTTTCTTCCCCTTCCCCGATTGTGTGGAGATTGCGGGCAACGCCGGCATAACGGCGGTCATCCAGCCAGGCGGCAGCATCAAGGACCAGCTTTCGTTCGATTACTGCAACGGGCACGGCATCGCCATGGTGACGACGGGCTTCAGGCATTTCAAGCATTGATGTGGAACGTCCGGGGGACACGGGATGCTTGGATGGCAGGTTATAAGGACTATGGAATTGGAAATTAGAAACTGAAAAAAGAGATTTTTAGCTTATATGAAATTCTTATCATTTACACAGGAAATAGCGATGGATTTGGGAACGGCCAACACCATCATTATCTCCAACGGGAAGATTGTAGTGGACGAGCCTTCGGTGGTGGCGTTGGACCGTCGCACGGACAAGATGATTGCGGTGGGTGGAAAGGCTAAGTTGATGCATGAGAAAACCCCCGAGAATATACGTACCATCCGCCCCATGCGCGATGGTGTGATTGCCGATTTCTACGCTTGCGAGCAGATGATACGTGGTTTGATAAAGATGGTGAACAACCGTCCGCGCCTCTTCTCCCCGTCGTTGCGCATGGTCATCGGCGTGCCTTCGGGCAGCACGGAAGTGGAGCTGCGCGCGGTGCGCGACTCGGCCGAGCATGCCGGCGGACGTGATGTCTACCTCATCTTCGAGCCTATGGCGGCGGCTATCGGCATCGGCATCGATGTGGAGGCACCCGAAGGGAACATGATTGTCGACATAGGCGGCGGTTCCACCGAGATTGCGGTCATCGCGTTGGGCGGCATCGTGAGCAACAACTCCATCCGCATCGCCGGCGACGATCTTACGGCCGACATACAAGAGTATATGAGCCGCCAGCATAACGTGAAGGTGAGCGAACGCATGGCCGAGCGCATCAAGATCAACGTGGGAGCGGCCTTGACAGAATTGGGCGAGGACGCGCCCGAAGACTACATCGTGCATGGCCCGAACCGCATCACGGCACTGCCCATGGAAGTGCCCGTGTGCTATCAGGAGGTGGCCCATTGCTTGGAGAAATCTATCTCCAAGATTGAGACGGCCATATTGAGCGCACTCGAGAACACGCCGCCCGAACTCTATGCCGACATCGTGCACAACGGCATCTACTTGGCCGGTGGCGGTGCCTTGTTGCGCGGCTTGGACAAGCGGTTGACGGATAAAATCAATATACCATTCCACATTGCCGAAGACCCGTTGCATGCGGTGGCTAAAGGAACGGGCGTGG
>JAJPYW010000284.1 GCA_021204715.1 Prevotellaceae bacterium | reverse complement strand
ATTATATATACCTTATTATATATATACAAAGGCACCCGTAAATGTCACAGGGCAACCCTGTCATAGATTATATATACGGAGGCACCCCCTGCAACTCCTTGTAGAGCCTTTGCACCGGCAGCCCCATGATGTTGTAATAACTCCCCGAGATGTGCGTCACGCCGATGAAGCCAATCCACTCTTGCACACCGTAGGCACCCGCTTTGTCGAGCGGCCTGAAGCGGTCTACATACCAAGCAATCTCCTCTTCTGTGAGCGTGGCGAATGTTACCGCCGTCTCTGCCGTGAAGCTGCGTTGCCATGCGGTCGTGGTGAGGCTTACGCCTGTAAACACTTCGTGCGTGCGGCCGGAAAGGGCACGCAACATTTGCATGGCTTCCTCACGGTCGTGCGGCTTGCCCAGCACACGGCCATCCAACCACACAATGGTATCGGCGGTAATCATCAGTTCGCCGGGCTTGAGCAACGCGCGGTAAGCGTTCGCCTTCTCGCGCGATATATATAAAGGTATGTCAGCTCCTTGCAGCGTATCGGGATAGGACTCGTCCACATCGGTCAGCGTGCGCACTTCGTAGGCAATGCCCAATCCTGCCAGCAGCTCCTTGCGGCGCGGCGAGTTCGAGGCTAATATCACTTGGTATCCTTTCAAGTTATCCAACATAACGGTCTTGGTTAATCGTTTACCATCCGAAAGCTCTTTCGTCGGCCATCCAGAGCCCTTGCACTTTCAGCACCTGCTCTATCACGTCGCGTCCGCATCCGCCTCCGCTCTCGCAGTGCGATATGTAACGCGCCACCGCCTTTACCTCGGGTGCGGCGTCTTTGGGGCAGCAAGGCAGTCCGCACGTCTGCAACACTTCCAAATCGGGAATGTCGTCGCCCATGTAGAGTATCTCTTCGTCGGCGAGGTCGTAACGGTCGCGGAAGTCACGGTACTCGTTTATCTTGTAGGCCGCACCCGAATAGATGTTCTCCGGCCGCAATCCCAACATCAAGAAACGCTTGCGCACGGCCATGGTGTTGCCGCCTGTAATGATGGCCACCGGCACGCCCATCTTCACGGCCAAGTGCAGCGCGTAGCCGTCTTTGATGTTGATGGTGCGCATGGGTTCCCCCTCGCTGTTCATGGTGATGGTGTTGCTGCTCAACACGCCGTCCACATCGAAGGCCAATGCCTTGATAAGTTTCAAGTCGTATGCAATGGTACTCATGCTTGTCCGCTTTTTACTTTCTGTCTCATAAATCTTCTATATCGATTACAGGGAGACCGCAATTTATATCCTTCTCATTGAAGTCGTCTCCCACTTCGTTCTCCGCATCATCCGCCAATGGTTCGGGATGTGCGTCATCGTATATGCTCGCGCTCAGTATGCTGTAGAACAAGCCCAACCGCTCGTCATCGGCCAACATCTCCTCGTGCAACTCCATCACGCGTTCGTCGCCCCGCACGGCAGGTCCCGTCTGCGCTTCATGCGGCGCGAGCTCGTGTACCTTGCGCGCCGTCTCGTCGATGAGCGGCAGGAGCACCTTGAAAGGCAAGCCGTATCTTTTAAGCAACGCTTCGGCCAAGGCATAGAGATGGTTGGTGAAGTTGCAGGCAAAGACTGCCGACAGGTGCAGTGCCTTGCGCGTCTCCGAGTCCGCTTCATACACCGCGTGCGATAGCGAGCCGGCCAGCTCGTGCAAGAAGCGCAAGTCGGCCTCGCGGCGCGCCTCAATGAAGATGGGTATCTCGGCGAAGTCCACCTCACGCTGCTTGCTGAACGTCTGCAACGGGTAAAGCACGCCGTAACGCTCCGCCGCGCCATACCACACACGCATGGGCAAGCTGCCTGCCGTGTGCACCCAGAGCGCCTTCTCCCGTCCGTTCACCATCTGCGGTATAAGTTCTTGCAGCACGTCGTCTTTCAGTGCCGATATATAGAGCCCGGCATCGTTCACCACGGCTGCCAAGTCGTTGGTATAAGCCGCGCCCACCGCTTGGGCGAGCGTGCGTGCCGACGCCTCCGTGCGGCTGTACACCTGCCGTATGCGGTAGCCTTTGGCATGCATGGCCTTGGCAAGATTGGTTGCCAAGTTGCCCGCGCCGATAAAGACGACGCTTGTGTCAAGCAACCTGCTTGCCCCGTTGCCGCCGCCTTCAACGCTTGCCTTGCCTTTATGGACATGATTGCCTTTCACATACATCATCTCAATCTACAAGGCTTTGTGCTTACTTGCCCCCATACTTGTTCAAATGCACCTTCTCCCACTGCAGATGCTCCTCGTTGAAAGGCTTGCGCTCCATTCCTTTGTGGCCTATGGCCACGATGCTCAACACCTGCAAGGGCTGTGGAATGTCCAACACTTGGCTTACGTACTCGCCCGAGGGCGTGCCGTCGGCCGTGAAGCGCTCGCGCACCTGCACCCAGCAACTGCCCAATCCCAAGTCTTCGGCTTGCAGTTGCAGGTATATGGAAGCGATGGCCGCGTCCTCTATCCACACGTCGCTTGTCACAGGGTCGGCCGTCACCACCACGGCGATGGCGGCCGAAGCGATGAACTGCGAAGCGTTCTCCTTGCAACGCGCCAACCGCGCCAACGTCTCTTTGTCGTCCACCACGATGAACTGCCACGCGTTGCCGCGCTTCGATGTAGGCGCCATCAACGCGGCACGCATCAAGGTGGCCACTTCATCTGCAGTGAGCTCCTCGGCGGTGAACTTGCGCATGCTGCGCCGTTTTTGAATCAATTCGCTGAAATTCTCCATACGTTCAAATGGTTTAACGGGATATATAAAACAGTAATAATAGAATCTCCCGCGGCAAAGATACAAGAATATTTTCTAAATTTGCACCAATGCCGTTGAAACTCACAACATATTACCATGCCGACAGCCTGCCGCCCTTGCCCGGCAAGAGTACGTTCCACTCGGCCGCGCTGTTCCGTCTTTATGAAGCCACGCCCGGCTACAGCCCCGTCATGGTAGTGGCTTCGGAAGAAGGCGAGCCGCTTGCCAAGCTCCTTGGCGTAGTGAGGCGCAGCGCGCGCATGTTCCCTCCCGCGCTCATCAAGCGGTGCGAAGTCTATGGAGCGGGCGAATACTTCACCGACCGCATAGACCACGAAACACTCTTTGCCGAACTTTTGGACCGCCTCACGCAGGAAGCCTTGCGCGGCGCCTTCCTCATTGAGTTCCGCAACTTAGACTCGCCCATGTTCGGCTACCGCGCCTTCCGTCAATGCAGCTACTTCCCCATCAACTGGGCGCGCGTGTACAACTCGTTGCACAGCGTGACCTCTCCCGAAGAGCGGTTCAGCGCCTCGCGCGTAAGGCAAGTGCGCAAAGGCTTGAAGAACGGTGCCGTGGTGCATGAAGCCTGTACCGCCGATGAAGTAGCCGCCTTTGCCCTGATGTTGCGCAGCCACTACTCAAGCAAGCTGCGCCGCCACTTCCCAAGCCCCCACTTCTTCCACCAGTTGGGCAAGCAATTGGAAGAAGGAATGGGCCGCATCTTCACCGTCACCTATAAAGGCAAGGTCATAGGCGGCAGTGCCTGTATCTATTCCAACGACACCGCCTACCTTTGGTTCTCGGGCGGGCTGCGCAAGCGTTACGCCCTGCAATACCCCGGCATCTTGGCCGTGTGGTACGCCCTTGCCGACGCCAAGCGCCGCGGCTACGCCCACTTGGAGTTCATGGATGTGGGCCTTCCCTTCCGGCGCCACGGCTACCGTGAGTTCGTGCTTCGCTTCGGCGGCAAGCAAACCAGTACCCGCCGCTGGTTCCGCTTCCGCTGGAACTGGCTCAACAAGCTGCTCATGAAGTGCTATGGGTAACTGACAATCCTCTCATTCCATCAGCCAATTGAGTGCCTTATCTTTTACATGTCTATACCACGTCTCTTCGTTGTCGCAAGTCTGTGCGATGGCATTGGAATAGTCGAAGAGACGCCTTACGTGTTCAGGACGTGGAATATAATCCGCCTTGCGGGCATCCTCAATCATCTTTTTAAAGACGTTTACCGATAAAGGAATTATGGTGGATTTCCCACCATAGTAGTTGATGTTTTCTTTGTGCAATGTATAGAAATGCGCAATGCACGCTTCGTTTATAGTAGGAGCGATGAACAGACAATAAAACGGTTTACCCGTTTCACGTTTTAAACGCCCCAGATGTCGCGCCACCGGTTCTCCCTCCATCTCATATTGACGTTGACCTGTAGCCATAGTAACCTCTACACTCACGCCGAAATCACCGTAATCACACACAATATCCGCCATGTTGCCTTGGGCGGTAGATACGGGCTGTCCGTGATCGTCAAATTGAAGATTCGCTTTGATAATCCCTCCGTTAAGCATCGTCATGGCACGCCACGTATTCCATTCAAGCATGAGTGGAGCGTCATATAGCACATTGGAAAGAATCTGTTCAAATACTCCTTGTATTTCGTCATAGTGCCTAAAGTTCTTTATCTTCTCTACCTCTTCGCTTAACACGTTGGCTTTCCGCTTATCGGACAGCTCGGCAAATACACTCTTCAACGTCTCTGTATCAACATTCTCATCTATGGTAGCAAGCGGGAAAGAAGTATGTATCTTTTCTAACAGACGTTCCCTGTCATCGATAAGTAATAGTGGAAAACGCGGATTACCAAGATACTCGACATACCTTTCACAGTCATCCACAAAACACGGCTCACGGTCGGTATTGTCCAAGAAGAAGTCAACATCCGATACTCTGTCAGGTGCGATGGATAAAGATTTTCCAGTGTGCGATATGTTTACCAGTCCCGTTGCCCGAAGATAACGGAAACAAGCATCAGCATAGTCGCGCATATTCCGTGCCTTTGTTTGCAAGAACCTTTCCGTTGATGCGTCATCAGTCTCTCTTGTCGCGGTAAGCCCTTTTGCCAACTCCTCTGCATAAATCTCTCTCAATTCACTGGCAAAGTATTCACCTGCAAAGTTTTTGTAACTACCTTGACGGTTTGCCATGGCAGAGCGAAACACCTCTATTTTCCTCACAATGTCGTCAAAGTTGTGGTAATCGGTCAACTGTAGAGCGAACATCTTCAATTCATCAAATCTCAGCGTACCTAAATGACGGATAAGCCGAAATATCTCTAAATACGGTTTCACACGAAATGTAGCAGCTTTGTCAGACTGTATGTGATAAGGTGACGGTATTTGAAACTTGAGTAACTGCCTTAGAAATATCTCCTCAGTGCGTCTTGCTGTTGTCAATGCCTTGCCGGCAGGAGTAAGCTGTATCTTGGGACGCAATACAACGAATCCCAATATTTGTGGCGCGCGGTTAATTCTGTCGCGTGCGCTAAAAGCCGGGTCGTTTTCTCCTTTCCCATTGAAGAAATCTTCCTCTTTAAGAATCTCCATGAACGCTCTTTGATTGCTGTTGTTCCACTTCTGACCGCTGAAATGACGGTCTAATAAGGCAATCTCAGGTATCATTTTTGCCGGTGTACGTGGAGAAGTGGTAATGAAAACTACCTTGCTGTTTATTCGCACCATAGCATGTGTCCCCCTTTCTCATCTCTGTAGTTGGTCACTATGATGTGAGTAGCCGCCGACTTAAAACGATTGCGGATATTCACAGCATAGCTTTTCGCATATTCGTCGACAATATTCCTCCCGTATAGTTCCTCGGTCAACGGCGTGCGCCCTATCACCAACAGTGCTTTGCAGGACAGGTTGAAGAAGTCGTTCGCAAGTCTCCGATGATGCTCTTCGTCGAATCCGTCTTTATACTCGTCATTTCCATAGTCGGAAAAGACACAATCATAGGGAGGGTCAAGAAAGACAAAGTCGTCCTTTTCGCACATATTGAAGATATTGCTATAGTCGGTGTTGTAAATCTCCGAACGCAGCAACAACTTGCTGTGTGACAAGGTTACGCTGTCTGTATTGAGGTGTGGATAACGTCCGAAGGGCACATTGAAGTTGCCACGTGCGTTATAACGTATCATGCCCGAATAGGCCGTTTTGTTGATATAATAATAGAGTAGTGCTTCAGAGTATTCACGCTGTCTCGTACCATTGAACATGGCACGTAAACTATAATACAAATCCTCATTCTTATCCTCAACCCGCTCGTCGGGATGCAATCGCTTCAATTCGTCAAACTCACGGCGATTCTCGTTGTACAAAGTCTCTATACTGTCAAGCTCGTGGCGAAGATTGACATAATCATCGCGTACACCTTTGTAAAAGCCAATTAACTTCGAATTGATATCGTTAATAATCGCCCTTTGTGGTTCCAAATGGAAGAACAAGGCACCACCACCAAAGAAAGGCTCCACATAACGGCCTGCAAACGAAGGAATATGCCACAATATATGAGGTATCTCTTTTGATTTACCGCCTCTATATTTTATTATCGGTTTCATATAGACCGTTTGTTTACCACTTAAAACAGTATACTAATCGAATACAAAGATAATGAAAAGTTTCAGAACATATAATCTTTCATCATTGCAATTGCCGTTTTTCAAGCATCTACATTTATTGAATGGTCGTTTGGTTGAGTCTTATATGTCGTTACCTTATGATATACACCGTTTAATAAATATGGAATTGTGTCGGAGACAATGTAAAACAACTGTGCGACATGGCGGGAGTATCCATTACCCATTCATAGCGGTAATCTCCTTCAATCAACCATGCAGGCACTTCATCACCATCGGCCATCATCCCTTCTTTATGAAACTCCACCGCTTCGGCCACCGCTTTCTTAATGCCTTCTAATGTTTTGTGAGTTACCAATACAACACCCGGCACCTGTTCGTCTATCGCCGCCGCATAATTCTTCCCACACCAACTGATGTTCACCTTCAACGTTACCATATCATCTCTTGTTATATCCATTCCAACTTATTTGGCAAATATAACGATAAACGTCCGTATTTGCAACGTCATACTTGATTGTCCTTTCCGCAAGATATACTTAATGTATTATCCCTCCCTACATTCGCCATTAAAACCGGTAATTATATTTGATATGAAAGGTTGTTGTCGGGACTGCGAAAGCGCAAGGTGAAGGCATATAGAAGGGTGTCGGCAAGGTGCAATAACCGCCTTCGAGCAGGTGAAAGCGTTGTTGTTGTAGAGGGTGGATCTGAGTGGAGACGGGGTGGTGATCTGTGTGAAGATGAGGGTGTCATCTCTGTGAAGATGAGGGTGTCATCTCTGTGAAGATGAGGGTGTCATCTCTGCGGAGATGAGGTGGTCATCTCTGCGAAGATGAGGGTATCATCTCTCGAATGATGAGGTGGTTATCTCTCGAATGATAAGGTGGTCATCTCTCGAATGATAACATCCTTATCTCTCGA
>JAJPYW010000117.1 GCA_021204715.1 Prevotellaceae bacterium | reverse complement strand
CATACAGCTTCGCCGGCAGGCTGTCCCCCACCAACGCATACATGCCGTTGCGCGGACGAGGATGGTTGGCCGCCAGCGTCTCTTCGTCAAGAAACAAGCCCACGTTTGGCGTGCGCACGTTCTTCGCGTCAAGATACCCCTCCACCTTCAAGTCCTGCTTGAACAACGTCCTGCCGTTCACGTTCAGATTGCCACCCACCGCCGCATTCCCTGCCACGGCCACATTGCCGTCGAATTGTTGATTGCCGGTATTCATGTCCGTTAACTTAATATAGATTTCACAAGCTCACCCATCGCCGCCGCACGCTCCTTGTCGCCGAATGTGGTAAGCGTAAGCAAGGCAGCCGTGTATATCACCGCCTCGTAACATTTGCTGCATATCCCTATACCCTCCTGCCTTGTCATGCGCGGCTGTGGCAAGTACATCGCTTCGGCCACCGTGGCATCCTTCGAGCGGCAAGAGTAAAACTCTATCACGTGGCCCTCCGGCCGCATCACAATCGCACACACCGGCCGCTGCGCCGTGCCGCGTATTCCCTTGAATCGGGAAGACTGCAACTCGTAGTCACTGTCCGCCGGCGTTATCGCGTCCGTCACACGCCGTTCCCAGTCGCTCATCCGGAAAGCCACGAACCGCATGAAATCATCCGGAAGAAGCATCCAGCCACTTTCCAACGTCCCCCAAAAGAAAGGTTGCGAGGCGAAACTGTAACCCCCGTCGATAAGATGCAGCGGTGCGGCGGAATGTACACGGCGCACCGCCTCCACAATCTTGGAGCGTATCACTTGGTCCACCGACAACGTGTCCGTGTCGCCCAATTCCTGCAACTCCCGGCTACGCATGTTGCGGTCCAAAGAGAGCCGCACATCGGCCTCCACTTTATGCAAGGGGTATATCCTCATGGCCTATTCCAATCCGTCAAAAACCACATTGTTTTGTACGGCCGCCGCCAAGATAGCCGTCCTGCCACGCAACTGCGTGCGGCTTACGCCCATGTTGACTGCCAGCCACTCCTTCGCCATTCCCAAGTCACTCACCGTCACGTGCTTCAAGTCATCCTCCGGCTTCTTCTCCACCGCGGCCGGCTTCACCGCCTGCGGCACGGCGGCCGGCACCACTTCCACTTCGCGGAACAACGTTCCGAAACGGTAGTGCGCTTCCAAAGCACGCTGCACGTCCTCGTCCGTGGTAGAAAACACCGACGTGCCGTTCGACAGCGGTGTAAACGACACGTGCAAGGACTTGCCGCTCTTCAAGAGCACGCTCACACTGATAGCCGTGTTTGCCTTGTATTGTTTCAACATATAGCTTGATTGTTTTGGTTATTAAAAAGGGGATGGGAACCTGCCCATCCCCGTTCTCATTCACACGTCAAAAATCTGTTCAAACTCACACCTTTATGCAAACGGATTGTCCGTATTCGTACTTCCGGTGCCCGTATGTCCGCCGGTCGTCCCCGTAGCGCCGACGCCGGTCGTGCCCGTAGCGCCGTCCACTTTCTTGGGAGCCTGTGCCAACTTCATGCGTGCATGTGCCTTGGCATAGCGCAAGTAGATGCAGGCCACCTCCTGTATCACAATCGCATTCGTGTTGCGCGTGCCGGCCTTCTTCAAGTCAAGCACGAAGCGTGCCCACGACACGTAGGTCTTCTTCGACAGATATACCGGGTCCATGGCAAACCCTTGGTCCTTCATGCCGTTCACGTCAAACAGTTCGTGGTGTATGGTCAGAATCTCGCCGAAGTCCGTGTCCCAACTCTTGAACTTCAAGTTCCACGCCTCCACGGTGTCTTTCAACCGGAACTTCTCGCTCTTTATCTTGGAAAACTCCGCCATCAGCTCCGAGCCACAGAACAGCACCTTGCGCTTGTTGCCAATGCCGCTGCCCACAAACAAGTCCTTGGCAATATCCACCAAGTTGTCGTCCGTTATTTTGGGTCTGTTGTTCTTTTCGTCCCATTCGCCCACCTCGATATCCTTGGCGGCCATCCACCATATACCGCCGGTAAACCATGTGAGCATGCCACCCTTGGTCTTGTGGTTGATTTTCTGCTTCACGCCGAACAAATACGTATTCTCCATGGCCAAACGCATGTCATAAATACCATCCTCCTCAATGTCCGAGAACGACCAATTCACCTCCTTCTTGGCAATCTTGTCAAAGGTCGATTGTTCCACCTGAATCATGAAGTTCTGGCAATACTGCGTTTCCGGTGTCGGGATGTTGTTGAACCTGCCCGTCTGCACGTCCAGCTCTCCGCAAGCCTTGCCCATGCGCACCAACGTCGTACCGGCCGCAATGGCAGGAACCAAAATAGGCTGCTTGGAAGAGGGGTCCATGTTGCCGTTCACGGCATACACCGTGGGCAGGTTGGACGAAGAATCACTACCACACACACAAAGCACCAAGTCCGGCACAACGGTGTCGTTTTCGGTATAAGGAGTACCGTCCGGCTTGGTAATGGCTTTCACACCCACCACGCGGATGGTATCATCGAGGGTAAACATGTTCGTGTCATCCACAGGCAGGGAAACAGAAACCCCGCTTTTCATCGCGTTCAACGGCGCGTTGGTCGAACACTTAATCTCCCTTGTCCCCACAGAGTAATACTTCACCTCCATGCTATCCGCCGATGTAGCCTTGGCATAGCGGCTAATCTGGTCTATGGGCGTAGCCATGGGACGTATCTTGATGATACGTTGGTCCACGTCCGACATGTAGAAATTCGGGTCTGCAATCTCACGGCCCACGGTTTCGGTCGCTATACCGGCGGCCGAACCATCCGCGCCGTCACCCGCAACGGTCTTGCCGGCATCCGGCAAGTTGGTGGCTTCTGCCATCAGCACGCCGTGCGACGCTCCAAAAACGGCGGCCACCGCAACGAGAAGCAGCCTACCAATAAGTTTCACAGTTTTCTTCATCTTGCAAAAATTTGATTGTTGATTAATATAAAAGTACATTCCCATTATCTTGCCGGCCGGCGGCGTTCACCGCCACGTTCCCAAATATCCTGTACGCCATAGTTGTTCTCCAAGGCCCCAAGGTCGGGAGCCGGTCTGCCCGTTCCGCCTCCCGCGTTCTTGCCTGCCAAGTCCGGCGTGCCGTCACCCTTGGCGCGGCGGCGAAGCCTCTCCTCTATCTTGGCGTTGCGCCCGCGCACCTCGCCCTCGTGTGCGGCCTCCTGGGTGTCTTGGTCGTGGTTGATGGCCTTGCGTGCCATAAGAATACTCTCATGCGAGAACTTGCCCAAGATGCCATCCTTCATAATCCCAATCAAGAACTCCATGGCGGCATTCACCTCATCGTCCGTAAGGCCTTCCTGCTGCTGCACCTCGTCCAACGTCTGCTTGGTCTGCTCCATGTTCTTGGCATACTCCTGGTCAAACTCCTTCTCCTTGGCCACACGTGCGGCATACTCCTTGTTGGCTTCCGCCAACGCCTCCTGTTTGTCCGGGTCGTCCAAAGCCTCTTTGAAATCACCCCCGAACTGCCGCACCAAAGCCACGATGGGGTCATCCCCTCGCCGCCAGTCATTCAGGAAAGTGGCACTACGCGGGTCCGCCGAAAACATGTCCGTCAACTCTTTCTCGCGTCCTTGATACTCCCCCAATTTCTTGTCGTATTCATCGTAATCATCGCCTGCCTGCGAGAACAAAGCCTCGTCATCGGCCCATTCACGGTCTGGATATTTGGCTTTCAGCCGCTCTTGGTAGCGTTCCCTACCACTCTTATTTACCTCATTTTCAGCCATAATATAGTTTTTGCATGTTCATAGAGGCAAATGTAAGCGCGTTTTCCCGAAACATTGGTTTATCTTTTTCCGCACGTAACCATTAACTTTAAACACGCAAAAACCAAACATCGTGAAGCATAAAGGCTCGTACATGCAATTTGCCCGCGAACGCATAGCCGACCTCATGCGTGCCTACCGGGAATGTATCGCAAGGAGCGACCGTATCTGCATGCCCGAAATCTACGAGTGCATCGTCAACATGCCCACTACCCGCTTTTGGGTCAGCGAGATACGTGCCGCACTTGTGGTGGCCGCCGCCATGCGCGGTGAACCCTGCCTCGACGGGATGTGGCCTTTGAAGCGCGAGATGTACCAAGAAATCATGGCGCGTTGCCACCGGCTCCGGCTCCAACACCCGGAACTCTCCATCGCCCAAAGCTGCGCCTTGGTGGTGCAACAACCCGCCCCCAAGTTCTACCTCACCCCCGGCAGTGCCAAAATGATGATATGCAAAGCCCGACGCACATGGAAAGTAGAAAGATTGAAAAGATAACCACGCTCCTCTTGGCCGTGGCCACGGTGCCGTTGTCCCTCATCCATCCCGACTACGAGGCGGTCGGCATATACCGGGGCTGCCCCCTTATGGGCAGGCTGCTCTATCCCTTCTTCCATGCCGGCCCTTTGCACGCCGTCCTCAACGCATGGTGCCTTGTCGGTATCGTTTTCATCTACCCCATCACCGCTTGGCGCATGCTGCTCTCCTACGCCGTAGCCGTGAGCGTGCCGTCCGTCCTGCTGCAAACCACACCCACCGTCGGTCTCTCCGGCATGGTGTTCTTTCTTTTCGGCACCCTGTCGTTCTTGGTGGCACGCCGCCTGTACTACCAAGGCTGGATGGCGTTCTACCTCACCATGGGCTTCCTCTTGCCCACGACGAGCGGCAGGCTCCACCTCTATTGCTACCTGCTCGGGTTAGCTTGGGCCATCCTCAACAAACCCTACACGAAGAAATGAAGCCTGCGTTCCAAAAAGAGATACGTGCCATCCTGGGCGAGAACGACAGGCGCAACCGCGCCCTCAGCACCCCGTTCAATCCCGTAACGGGAGAAGGCTCCACCGGCAAGCGCGTCAAGCTCGCCATTCCCGACTTCCCCATACCCGTGCAATACATCCCCACCGCCATGGCCGGGGAACCGTTCATCCGTCAACTAAAACGCTGCGGCACCGTCTCCCGGCTGCTCGACTACTTAGACAGCCAAGAAGAAAACAGGGACATCGACCGCGAGAAAGTCATGCGCCAGTACATGGACATCCGCGTCAAGCACGACTTCCCCTTCTGGTGCGCCACGCTCGCCTACATCAAGAACAAAGGCGGCGGCGACGACGTGCTCTTCACCCTCAACCGTCCCCAGCGCCGTCTGTTCGAGCGGTTGGAAAGCATGCGCAAAGCCGCAAAGCCCATCCGCCTCATCCTGCTCAAAGCCCGGCAATGGGGCGGCAGCACCCTCTCCCAACTCTACATGGCATGGCTGCAACTCGTCCACCGCCGAGGCTTGAACTCGCTCATCGTAGCCCACCAAGGCACCGCCTCCGACGAAATCAAGGACATGTTCGACCGCATGATAGCCGCCTACCCCTTGGATATGCTGCACGCCCTTGGCGAAACCTATCCCGATGGCGAACCCAAACTCAAAACAGTGGGAAAGTCCGGCAACATCTACAGCGTACCCCAACGCAACTGCAAAATCAAGATAGGCACCGCCGAGCGTCCCGACTCCTGCCGTGGCGGTGATTACAACCTCGTGCACCTCTCCGAAGTGGCCTTCTGGAGAGCCACCGACGGCAAGAAGCCCGAAGACATCGTGCGTTCCGCCTGTTCGGGCGTGCTGTACGAGCCTCTCACCATGATAGTCTACGAATCCACCGCCAACGGCACCGGCAACTTCTTCCACCGGGAATACACCGACGCCAAGCGGGGCATATCCCAGTTCGAGCCCCTGTTCATCGCTTGGTACGACATCGAGAAATACACGCTGCCCTTGGAAGACAAGACCGCCTTTGCCCGCCGGCTTTGGGAAAACCGCGACAACCAGTCCGAGGCCACCGACCGCGAAGAATCCGGACGCTACCTTTGGACGCTGTGGAAAAAAGGAGCCACGCTCGAAGCCATCCATTGGTACACCAAAGAGCGTTCCAAGCACGCCTCCCATGCCGGCATGGCCTCCGAATACCCATCCGACGATATAGAGGCATTCCAGCACTCCGGGCAGCGCGTGTTCGACATCTACCGCGTCGAAGAATTGCGCCACACCTGCTGCAAGCCCAAGTACATAGGCGAAGTCTATGCACGCGGCGACCAAGGCGAAGAAGCCCTGCAAGACCTCAAATTCAAGGAGGACAAACAAGGTCTGTTCTGGATATGGGAGAAGCCCGAAGAAGAGGACACCGAGCGCGTCACCGACCGTTACCTCACCATCGTCGACGTAGGCGGCAGGAGCGGCAAGTCCGACTGGTCCGTCATCCTCGTCATCGACCGCCTGTTCATGATGGACGGCGGGCCCCCACAGGTGGTCGCCCAATGGTACGGGCATTGCGACATCGACCTTTTGGCCTGGCGTGCCGCACAGATAGCCGCCTACTACAACAACTCCCTGCTGGTCATCGAAAGCAACACGCTCGAGACGCACGACAAGGACAGAGACACCGAGGGCGACCAATCCCTTTTCATCCTCAACCAAATCAAGGACGTATATCCCAACCTCTATGCCCGCAAGCAATCCGAGGCCGATATACGCGAGGGCCTGCCCGTCCGTTACGGTTTCCACACCAACGTGCTCACCAAGCCCATGATAATCTCCACCTTGGTGAAAGTCATCCGCGAACGCCTCTACATCGAAAGAGACGAGCGTTGCATAGACGAATACCTCTGTTACGAAAAGAAGAAAAACGGCAAGTCATTCGGCGCCATCGAGGGAAAGCACGACGACCTGCTCATGACACGCGCCATCGGGCTTCACATCGCCATCTTCGAGATGGACACGCCCGCCGTCATACCTATCATAAACCTATCGCAGCCGCGCCGCAGAAAAACCGTCACGGCCGCCACATTATAAACCATAGAAGAAAGGATAACGTTATGAACATCTTCAAAAAAATCCACTCCCGCATGCGTCTTGAATACGCCATCTTAAAGGCCGATGAAGCCCATTTCCTCACGCAAGGCGACTGTTTCTACGTCATGCCCACCGGTGCAAGCGGAAAACTTGTCATCGTCAACCGCGCCGCCATGCGTCTGTACAAACGCCAAGGCATTGTAGACCACACCATCACCATGGCCGACTTGGAGCGCGACTGCTTCTACCGCACCCCCAAGCGTCTCAGCCCGTTGCCCGCCGAAGTGCTGCGCTACAAGCGCGAGCGTTACTTTGAATGGGTTGAGCTCTTGGCACGAGGAGGGCGCCGTTAGGCGGCGCGCCGTCCGGGTGCTATGGCATTGTGCAGCCGGTTCACAGCCTCCATATTCGCACCCTGCTGCACCTGTTGGAGCAACTGCGGTGATATGCCGTCCGGCACCTTGCCCTGTTCCACCTGTTCCCGTTGCGACCTGATGCTTTGCAGCAACTCGTCCGCAAACGGGAAGCTGCCGTGTTCCAACAACTGTTCCACCGATATGACTTGTGCGCGGAACAACTCCATAAGCGTGCTGTTGGCCAATTGGCGGAACACCGGTGTGGTGGTACTC
>JAJPYW010000201.1 GCA_021204715.1 Prevotellaceae bacterium | reverse complement strand
GTATTCAGCTCGTTGAGCAACACTTCATACTCGTGGCGGATGTCGTCGCTGTCTACCGGCACCATGAAGAGCAGCAGGGAATTGCGCTCGATGTGGCGCAGGAAGCGCAAGCCCAAGCCTTTGCCTTCGCTGGCTCCTTCGATGATGCCGGGTATGTCGGCCATGACGAACGACTTGCCGTCGTGGTAGGGGACGATGCCCAAGCTGGGCTCCAACGTGGTGAAGGGATAGTTGGCTATCTTGGGCTTGGCCGAGGAAACGGTGGAGAGCAGCGTGGACTTGCCGGCATTGGGAAAGCCCACCAAGCCTACGTCGGCCAAGAGTTTCAATTCCAATATGACGGTGAGTTCTTGCATGGGCTCGCCCGGCTGGGCAAACCGCGGGGCTTGCAGGGTGGGACTCTTGAAGTGCCAGTTGCCCAATCCGCCGCGTCCGCCTTTAAGCAGGACTACTTGCTGTCCGTGCTCGGTAACGTCGCAGATAAAAGCGCCGGTTTCGGCGTTGTACACCACCGTGCCGCATGGCACGTCCACTATCTTGTCGGTGCCGTCCTTGCCGAAGCTGCGGTTCTTGGAACCGGCTTGGCCATGTCCGGCCAATATGTGGCGTTCGTAACGCAGGTGCAGCAGCGTCCAGTAGTTGCGGTTGCCGCGCAGGATGACGTGCCCGCCACGTCCGCCGTCGCCGCCGTCGGGACCGCCGTTGGGTATGTACTTGGCGCGGTGCAGGTGGGCCGAACCTCTTCCTCCCTTGCCCGAGCGGCAGTATATCTTCACGTAGTCTACAAAGTTCGATTCAGCCATGATGGGTTGTTCTTTACTGCGGCAAAAGTACACATTCTTTCGGGCAAGCCGAAATTTTAGCGCACAGTTTTACTTGTTGAATGTCGATGTATCGTCCTTTGTGTGTGTAGATGACGGAAGTTTTTATATATTTGCATGGCAAAAGAAGAATTGCTTATGACAAAGAAAGAGACATTGAAACTCTTTGAAGAGAAGAGAGTCAGGACAGTATGGGATGATGAACGGGAGGAATGGTATTTCTCAGTAGTGGATGTAGTGGAGGCGTTGACTGACAGTGTCAACCCTACTGACTA
Organism: Prevotellaceae bacterium; assembly: GCA_021204715.1. GTDB lineage: Bacteria > Bacteroidota > Bacteroidia > Bacteroidales > Bacteroidaceae > Bacteroides. The sequence continues at coordinate 6,381 of JAJPYW010000201.1, read as the reverse complement.
TATTAAAAAAAATGAAGAAGCGTGATCCCTTATTGGCCGAAGGGTGGGGACAAATTGTCACCCCCCCCTTCTATTCAGACGGCAGGAGGGAAACAGCGGGTTAATTGTGCGGCGGTTGAGGAATATAGACAATAAAGATAACTGAAGCGAACTCATCCAATAATCATCGCTTGGACAGGGAGTAATTTATGAGATTATACTAATAGATAGAAATAGCTTATGTTGTTGCCATATATGGACAGTCAGTTGGTGGAAGCCGGGTGCGACGAGGCTGGGCGCGGATGCTTGGCGGGCGCTGTCTATGCGGCGGCGGTGGTGCTGCCCAAGACGTTCCGCAACGAGGCGTTGAACGATTCCAAACAGCTCACGGCAGGGCAGCGGTACGGGTTGCGCGGGGTGATTGAGCGCGAAGCGTTGGCTTGGGCGGTGGGCGTCGTCTCCCCCGAGGAGATAGACCGGATAAACATCTTGAACGCTTCCATCCTTGCCATGCACAGGGCGTTGGACGGGCTGAAGGTGCGTCCGCAGCACCTGATTGTTGACGGCAACCGCTTCAAGCCTTACCATGGCATACCTTACCACACGGTGGTGAAGGGCGACGGGAAATACCTCGCTATCGCCGCGGCGTCCATATTGGCCAAGACTTACCGTGACGACTATATGGACGGGTTGCACCAAGTCTATCCGCAGTATGGCTGGGACCGCAACAAAGGGTATCCCACCAAGGAGCACCGCGCGGCCATAGCCCGCTATGGCACGACGCCCTGCCACCGCATGACCTTCAACCTGCTGGGCACGCGCGAGACGCAACTGTCGCTCGATTTTTAAATGAATACATAATAGAACTATCGAAGTCCATTCCCGGGTGGATATAGAAAGAGGATAAGACAAAAGAACAACAAGAAAGATGGAACAACCGAAATTCATACTCACCAACAGAGGCTATCTGCGTTTGGGCATGGTAAGGATGCACAAGGACCTGCTCCGGGCAGGCGAGGCATGCTACGGCGGCGGCTTTTATGAGTTCGACTACGTGGGCAACCAGCTCATCCTCTCGGGCAGTTCCTTCGACTTCGGCCCTCCTAAATGGAGCTGGATTGACCGTTTGAAAGTACCTGCCGCTTATAAAGGCCTCGCCATTGTGTATGTGGCCGGGCAGGAGGATTACGTGGTAAGCGATGAAATGGAAATTGAATATATAGATTGAAATCACTATGGGCGCAGAAGAAAAAAAGTATTGTTACAAGTATCCGCATCCTGCGGTAGCCACCGACTGTGTCGTTTTCGGCTTCGACGGCCGCAAACTGTATATATTGCTCATCGAGCGGGGCAGGGAGCCTTACAAAGGCCGTTGGGCCTTCCCGGGCGGTTTCCTCAATATGGACGAGACCGCCGAAGCGGGCGCCAAGCGGGAATTGCAAGAGGAGACCGGCTTGACGCCTTCCTACGTGGAGCAGTTCTACGTCTGTACCAATCCTGACCGCGACCCGCGCGAGCGTGTCATCTCCATTGCCCACCTTGCCTTGGTAAAGTTGCAGACGGTACAGGGCGGCGACGACGCTGCCCGCGCCGGGTGGTTTGCTTTGGACGCGATTCCGCCCTTGGCTTTCGACCATGAACTTGTGCTGCACAAAGCCATAGAAAGGTTGCTCGAACGTTTCCGCTTGCAGCCCGACGGTTCCTGGCCGTTGTTCCGTGAGTTCACGGCCGAGGCGTTGCGGCAGATTCATGAAGCCGTTTCAGACGCGCGTCTCCTTTTATGAATTAGAAGCCGGACGATGTAACCACTTTCTTTTATCAGGATACAAAAACAGGGGAAAGGCGGGTATATGCCGGCAGATGCGCCGCTGTGCTTCCACCCATGTTACAGCCACTTGTTATACGGATGCTAAGTCGTAATTATCAAACCATTGCGCATGCCCGGCACCCACTTGGACAGCTTGCGGCGGCAAGCGTTTACAGCCAAGGAAGTGCGCCGGGAGCCGTTTGTCAGCACCGGCCGCGGCTTATTGTCGCGTGCACAAGATAGGGTAACTTGGGATATTTTTATATCTTTGCAAAGTTCAAGAAGAAAGGTGCGGTCATCATTAATAACCCATTGCAACCATTTCAACAACCCACGGCAATTACACAATAAAAAAACAATACTTATGGTAACGAAAAGAGCCTTATTATTCTTCAGCTTGCTTGCCGCCGCCCTCCTGACGGCCGAAGCGCAAAACGAACCCTACAAAGACCACAACCTCTCTGCTTCGGAGCGGGCATGGGACTTGCTTGGCCGCATGACCTTGGAAGAGAAAATCAGCCAGATGACGAATGAATCCCCCGCCATAGAGCGCTTGGACATTCCCGCTTACAACTGGTGGAACGAAGCCTTGCACGGCGTGGCACGCGCCGGCAAGGCCACTGTGTTCCCGCAAGCCATAGGCATGGCGGCCACTTTCGACGACAAAGCATTGCATGAGACCTTCTCCATCGTTTCCGATGAAGCCCGGGCCAAATACTTTGCCACCCGCCACAACGGAGCCTCCGATTGGTACCACGGCCTGACCTTCTGGACACCCAACATCAACATTTTCCGTGACCCCCGTTGGGGACGCGGCATGGAGACCTACGGTGAAGATCCTTACCTCACGGCCACGATGGGCGTGGCCGTGGTGAAAGGCTTGCAAGGCGACGGCACGGGGAAGTATGACAAGGCCCATGCCTGCGCCAAGCACTATGCCGTGCACAGCGGCCCCGAGCCCGACCGCCACCGTTTCGATGTGGAGAACCTGCCGGCACGCGACCTTTGGGAGACCTACCTGCCCGCCTTCAAAGCCTTGGTTACAGAAGGCAATGTCAAGGAAGTGATGTGTGCCTACCAGCGCTACGAAGGACAGCCATGCTGCTCGAACGACCGCCTGCTCACCCGCATCCTGCGCGAAGAGTGGCACTACGACAACATCGTGGTGTCAGACTGCGGCGCCATCGACGACCTCTATATGCCGGGGCACCACGAAACCTATCCCGACGCCGCCACCGCCTCGGCCGCGGCCGTCATCACCGGCACCGACTTGGAGTGCGGACGCAGCTATGCCGCCTTGAGCGAAGCTTTGGAAAAAGGGCTGATAACCGAAGAACAGATCAACACGTCGGTCTACCGCCTGCTGCGAGCCCGCTTTCAGTTGGGCATGTTCGACGACGACGCGCTCGTGCCCTGGTCCACCATCCCTTACGAGTCGGTAGAGTGTGACGCGCACGTGGCCAAAGCGTTGCAGATGGCGCGCGAAAGCATGGTGCTGCTTGTCAACAACGGGCGCACGCTGCCTTTAAGCAAGGATATCAAAGTGGCCGTATTGGGCCCCAACGCCAACGACTCGGTGATGATGTGGGCCAACTACAACGGCTATCCAAGCAAGACGGTCACCATTTTGGAAGGCATCCGCGGCAAGTTGCCCGATGGGAGCGTCTACTATGAGAAAGGGTGCGACCACGTGAACAACATGATCCTGACCAGCTATTATGACAAGTGCCGCATGGAGGACCACGCGGGCTTCAAAGGCACCTTCTGGAACAATACCCGTATGGAGGGAGCGCCCGTCGCCTCGGGTTATTTCGACCGCCCGCTCGATTGGGGCAAGTGGAACGACGGGGGCAACGCCGCCTTCATGCCGGGCGTGGACTTGCACGACTTCTCGGCCCGCTTCGAGTCGGTCTATACCGCCGAAGAGACGGGTACCATCTCGTTCATCGTGTCGGCCAACGACCATTTCAGCCTCACCGTGAACGGCGAGTTGATAGGCACCGAAGACTTCAAGCACTACTCCCCGAGGGAACACACATACGTGGTGAACGTGGAGCAAGGCAAGGCTTACGATGTAGTGCTCGATTATATCCATACCGATGAAGGCGCCTCCCTCTCCATGGACATGGGCTTGCTTAAAGAGGTAGACTACCAAGCGGTGGCCGCCCGTGCCGCCGATGCCGACGTGATTGTCTTTGTGGGCGGACTCTCTCCCTCGTTGGAAGGTGAGGAAATGCCCGTCGACGCCGCTGGATTCAAAGGCGGAGACCGCGTGAGCATCTCCCTGCCGGCCGTACAGGAGAAGCTGTTGCAAGCCCTGAAGGCCACCGGCAAGCCGGTTGTCTTCGTGAATTGTTCGGGCAGCGCGGTAGCCATGCCGTGGGAAGCCACCCATTTGGACGCCATACTGCAAGCTTGGTATGGCGGCGAGCAGGGCGGCGCGGCCGTGGCCGACGCGCTCTTCGGCGACTACAACCCCGGCGGGCGTCTGCCGGTCACCTTCTACGCTTCGGTAGACGACCTGCCCGCTTTCGACGACTACCGCATGACGGGGCGCACCTACCGCTATTTCAAGGGCGAGCCCCTCTTCCCCTTCGGCTTCGGCTTGAGCTACACCACCTTTACTTACGGCGAGGCTACGGCCGACAAGCGGCACTTCAAAGCCGGCGACGAGATGACCTTGACCGTTCCCTTGAAGAACACCGGCAGCGTGCAAGGCGATGAAGTAGTGCAAGTCTACGTGCGCAACTTGGGCGACGCCGAAGGCCCCTTGAAGTCATTGCGCGCCTTCCGCCGCGTCACCTTGGCGGCAGGTGAAGAGACGGCCGTGGAGTTCCTCTTGCCCGCCGCTACCTTTGAATCCTTCAATCCTGCCACCGAAAGCATGGACGTGCTGCCCGGCGAGTATGAGTTGCTCTACGGCGGAAGCTCCGACGACGGGGCGTTGCAGAAAGTGGCGGTCACGTTGGAATAGCGCGCTGAATGTAAATCTTTCCAAAGATATTTGCCCGTCTCGTTGAAAATGCCGAATATTGTGCCATGATTCCACTTTAAAGCAGTAGGTCATGGCACAATTTTTCAACACCACACTCCTTCTATGCGGCATCAACGAATAAAGAAAGAAACGCCGTAATGGAAGCGTCAACAGGAAACAAAAGAAAGTTGCAGGAGCCTACCATACACATCGAGCGCCTCTCCATAGGCTACCCCGGCAAGGGCAGTGTGAAAGTGGTGGCAAGCGGCATCAACGCCGACATCGCCGGCGGCGAACTGACTTGCTTGTTAGGAGCCAACGGGGTGGGCAAGTCTACCTTGCTGCGCACGCTCTCCGCCTTCCAGCCCAAGCTGTCGGGACGCATCTACCTGCTCGGACGCGAGATAGAAAGCTATTCTGACAAGCAGCTCTCCCGTGTGCTCGGCGTGGTGCTGACCGACAAATGCGACCTGCGCAACATGACCGTGACCGAGCTCGTGGGCTTGGGACGCAGTCCCTACACCGGTTTCTGGGGGTTGCTCTCCAAGGCCGACAAGGAGGTGGTAGCCCGCGCTTTGACCTTGACGGGCATTTCCCACCTCGCCCGCCGCATGGTACACACGCTGAGCGACGGCGAGCGGCAAAAGATGATGATAGCCAAAGCACTGGCCCAAGAAACGCCCGTTATCTTCCTCGACGAACCCACGGCTTTCCTCGATTACCCCAGCAAGGTGGAGATGATGCAACTGCTCTTGCGGCTGAGCCGGCAGGCCGGCAAGACCATTTTCCTGTCCACGCACGACTTGGAATTGGCCCTGCAGATAGCCGACAAGCTGTGGTTGATGAGTGCCACCCAAGGCGTTACCGTGGGTACCCCCGAAGACCTTTCGCTATCGGGCGCGTTAGGCCGTTTCTTCGCCCGCAAAGGCATCGAGTTCGACACCGAAGCGGGACTTTTCCGTGTGTCGGCCACGTGCAAGGCCCGCGTCAAATTAATAGGAGAAGGGGTGCGGTATGCCATGGCGTGCAAGGCGCTCAGGCGCAACGGCATCTTGGCGGGGCGCGACATCGAGGCGGATTGTTGCGTCGATGCCGGCGCTTCAAGCGGGGCGGGGGCGTTCCTGCTTCGCCTTCCCGGTGGAACAACCAAGCGCGCGGCCGATATCGGGGAAATGCTCGCGTTGGTGCGCGAGGTGCTGAAAGCGTAAGATGATGAGGCCTTTTCAGACTGTTTTTGCTTGCTGAAAGAGCCGGCTTTATTTTCCTTTTTCAGTTTGTTTTTACTTGCTGAAACTCCCGGCTTTTATTCCTTTTTCATACTGTTCTTACTTGCTGAAACAGCCGGCTTTTATCCCTTTTTCAGTTTGTTTTTACCTGCCGAAACTCCCGCCCGTTCCACCCCGTTCCCGCCTTCATGTCTTGATATTTTATCCCCCTTCTTATTCCTTTTCCACCCGGGCAAAAACAGCCGTTTTTGACGGAAAGAAAGCGTTTTGTGCATTGCAGTGGCATATTGTCAAGTCATCCTGAGATTCGCTTTGCATCCGTCCATTTTTAACAATCGACGGATTCTAACGAATACATTCGACAGGTCGAGTCGAATGTATTCGACAGGTTGAGT
>JAJPYW010000156.1 GCA_021204715.1 Prevotellaceae bacterium | reverse complement strand
GTCAAAGAGTCTGCTACTTGGGGCAGAATCAAAGGGATGCCTCCCGCCCGCAGCACGGCTTTGGTGTAGGTCTCGTTTACCGTGAGCTTGCCTTTCTTGCAATCGGAAGAGATGCCGATGACAGGCTTGCGGGTTTGTGCCGTTGCAAGTGCGGGCAACAACAGGATAAAGAGAATGGCGGCGAGCGCTTTCAATGCCATGCGGCCATTTCCTGTGATGAAAGTGTGTCGGAACCGGGATATCTTCAAAAAGAGGCATTTCGTAGGCCACAGGCCCTCACATGGTTTAACAAACTCGTTTTTTTTCATAATTATGCAGATTAAATATTATTTGTTTCTGACGCGGTAGTCCAACGGCGGGGTGCGGTCGCCCATCAAGGGCTCGAACTTGAAGTCTTCCCCGCGCCGGCTTTCAAACTCTTCCTTGGCTTGGTCTATCAACTTGGGACGGGCAAGAAGCTCGCAGGCGGTCAAGTACATCACTTTGGCGGCGTTCAGCAATCCTTTCGTGCCAATGGTGGTGCCGCCGCTCGCGGTCTGTTGCCAGCAGTGGCCGTATCCGCCCGGGGCGAAGGCCGCCACGCCGAAACTGCCCACAGGCACTACCCAGCTTACATTCCCCACATCGCTCGAGGCGCCTGTCAACGTCTCGGCCTCGGGTTGCAACGGGGCCACTTCACGCACTTGGGCGAAAGCGGCGAGCGTGTCTTTTACCCCCGATTCTTCAAGCACGCGGCTCACGAAGGCGCTTTCCCGGCTGTCGTAGCAGACGCCGCCCACTTGCTCCAACTTCTGCTGAAGCACTTCGGCCAAGGTGTGGTTGTACAGCCGCTCGTAATTGCCCGATTTTATTTCGTAAGTCATGGTGGTGCCCGTACCCATCGCCGCTCCTTGGGCCGCTTGGAGGGCACGCGCTTTGACGTCTTCTACAATGGTGCGCTTGGGGCTGCGGATGTAGTACTCCACTTCGGCGTAATCGGGCACCACGTTGGGGGCCTGCCCGCCGTTTGTAATGACGTAATGTATCCGGGTGGTCATGGGCACATGCTCGCGCATCAAGTTCATCATCATGTCGAACGCCTCTACAGCGTCCAAGGCTGAACGTCCCTTTTCGGGGCTCATGGCGGCATGGGAGGCGACGCCGTGGAAACGGAAGTCAATCTGCACGTTGGCCAGTCCGGTCTCTACGGCCACGCTGTTGTCGGAGGCCGGATGCCAGTCCAACACGGCGTCCACGCCGTCGAAACAGCCATCGCGCACAAGGTAGGCTTTCGCGCCGCCGCCCTCTTCGGCGGGGCACCCATACAGCTTCACCGTGCCGGGATGCCCTTTGGCTATCCATTTGGAGATGGCCACGGCGCCCGCCACCGCCCCGGTACCCAAGAGGTTGTGGCCGCAGGCATGGCCGTCGGCACTCCCTTCCCTTGCTTTTTTATAGGGCACGGTGTCTTGCGACATGCCCGGCAAGGCGTCGTATTCGGCCATCAACCCTATCGCCGGCCCGCTCTCGCCGTAGGTGGCGATAAAAGCGGTGGGGATGCCCGCCACGCCTTTTTCTATTTGGAAGCCGTTCCGCTCGAGGTGGTCGATGAGGAGCGCCGAGCTTTTATACTCCAAATAGCCCAACTCGGCCAAGCTGTGTATCTGCTTTTGAATGGAATCGTATAGGGCGAAATGGGTATCTAAATAGCGGGTGCCCTCCTCGATGTCGTTCTTTTTCTGTGCCGATGCGGAGGAACTCCCGACAAGAAACGACAACAATACGAGGATGAAAAGGGAGTGTTTCCCGTATCCTGTTTTTATATAGGCGATGGTTTTCATTCTTTATTTGTCAATAGGTTTTCATAAAATGCCGTAATTCTGTCGTCGGCTTCCCGGTATAAACCGCCGATGGCTTGCACGTCGACCTCACCTTGTGCGTAGAAACCGTTGGTGACGGTGGCGTAACGGGCAAACAACGACGGCTCGAATTGCCGCACACGTTGCATGTAGCCCGTGCCCGCCCCGTTGAAGAGCAATTCCCAGTTGAAGTAGCTGTCGGCGTTGTCTCCCTCTTTAAAAGAGTACACTTCTTCCCTCAAGATGTTGGCCTTGAAGCACAAGGGGGCGTCTTTACAGCCGGCGTCGTAGGTCAACAGACGGGGAAGGCCCGACGCGGCGCCTTTTACCCACACGGGAACGGCCGGCGTGACGGGCGGATAACCAAGCAACACCCAGAAGGTGGTCAACGCAGCGTCCTCGCCGGGCTTGACGCCTTGTACGGCCACCGCGCAGGAGGACTTGCGCCGGGCGATGAAATCTTGCTCGCAGAACCAGCCGGTGGTGTGGGGGCGGTTGTGTTGCCCGTCGGTCAAGTCTATTCCCATGAGCGGGTTCTCAAACGAGCGGGAGAGTTCGTTGAAAAGCGATTGGGGCGTGATGTCTCCCGCCGCGGCCAACGCTTCTATTTTACTTGCCGCCTGCCGGTAGCGCACGTAGCCCGTGCCTACATGCGCTTCTCCGGTGAGGGAGTAGTTTGTACGCACCAAATAGCCTTCGGGAGCGGTGAGGGTGTCGTTTACGTCGAACATGCGGTAGGCTTCGTTGGATGTCTCGAAGTAGGCGGCGCCCCCGGCGGCGTCGATCACGCCGTAGTTGCTGCACACGTAGAGCGGACGGGGCAGCGTGTCTAAAAGGCACTTGAAATCTTCCACGGTGGCGCAAACTTCCAACGCCCGTTTCATCAAGGAGCCGTTGTTCTTTCCGGTATAGTTTTCGCCGGGCCTGCGCAGGTTGTAGGACAAGGTGTTCATGATGCTGAATCCTTTCTCGTTGGTGCCTATCCAGATGGAGCGGGGGTTGTCGACATCGTCGCTGTTGACCACCGCGATATAGTTGTATGTATGGCCGTCGGCGGCAAAATATTTAAGACAGTTGTGCAAGTTGCCGGTGTCTCTGTTTTTCCACATCAAGGGGCGGCCGTCTTGCGTGAGCTTTCCCGATATGATGGCCGACGTGCAGGCAAAGGCGCCGGTCAAGGGCAACGCCGACCACACGATGAATAAAAAGTATTTGAAAAGGGAAGTTCTTTTCATGCCGTTTCAGCTTTAAGTGTTTTTTTGAACCATCCTCTCCAAACGGCGTAAACCATGATGAGGATGCCCAATATTAATGCGGCCAACAGGAAGTGCAGTCCATATCCGTTCATGAAGGCTATCGGGGCGAAGGTGACCAAGGAAATCTCCACGGGGGCGATAAACAGATAGGCCAAGGCGTAGTTGTCCAAGCAACGGCTGCGCATGGTAGGGTCTACCACACGCAACAGGGCGATACCCATGGCTACCGTACCGGTAAACCAGCCCCATGTAAAGAGTGCCTTTTCAAACCAATAATCTTTCATCAACCACCTGCCGACAAGCAATACGTACAACAGTATAAAGAGCAATCCACAAAGCAGAAGCACGGTCAAAGGTACAATATATTCTATAACCACGGAAATTTTAATGGCTGAAATGCCGAAAGCCACCAAGAAATCGGTAAACGTGCAGCTCAAGTGATTGATGATACTGCCTGACAGGTATTCCGTGACTTTTGTCTTATGGAGGCAGAACTTCAGCAAAATGCCGAAGACAAAGGCGCAACTGAACACCGGCATCTCCAACTTGGGCAACACATGGGATACCATCTGGCTGATAAGATAACCTCCCAACGCAATGACCAAAATGACGGCCAAGTTGAAGGCCAAGCTGTCGATGGATATGGACGAGCAGGTGGATTCTCCCATACTCTCGCGTTTCTCTTTGGGCAACAAGCCTGAACGTAATTCGTGGGGAAGCCGGGCAAAGTCGGTCAAGAAAGCGGTGTGTCCCCTGCGGGTACCCCATTTGACCAATGCCAACCCTATGAACACCGAGCCCAATATGCCCACGGTGGCCGCTGTCATGGCCAAGGTGAGCATGTCTTCATTGCCCATTTTCGCAAATGCGCTCCCAAGGGCGGCCGCCGTGCCGTGGCCTCCGATATAGCCGGCAGGCATGGCCAAGCCGAAAGAGGCGTCTACCGGCCAGAAGGTGCAAAGCAGGAATATGCCCAGCAAGCCGCCGAAGGCCCATTGAAAGAGCATGCCTGTTTGGGAGTAGGCCCACATGCGGCCTATGTTGCTGCCCTGTTTCTTCCCTTCTCCACCCGAGGAGAAGGGAAGACAACTGAATACCAACGCTATCAATATGCTGGCATATACGCCCAACTGGTTGGAGAACGGCAGGATGCCCAAGCCTTCCGGCCCCAAGCCCAAACCCAAGAAACCGGCTATGAGACTGGGCGGGATAAACAGCCGCTGGGCTATCTTTACCTTGACACGCACCAACTTGCCCACCAACAGCAGGATGGCGACGATGCCCACATCAACGAACAGTGTCCATGGAGTAAACGCTTCCATACGCCTGTGTCAGTCAGGATTCTGTTCGCACAAAGGATTGGCCAAGACCTCGTCGTTGGGGAAGAGCCACTGCCAGAAGTTGCTGTCGGCACTCCTGAAACGGTTATCTTCGCCTATGGCTTTGGCGTCGTACATGTTGTAATTGGAGGCTTCGGGGTCTACGTTCTCGGGCACCACCTTGCTCAACCATCCGTCGGCGCTGTAGCCCAACTCCGTGCGGGGCGCGGGGCCGCGGTCCAAGTCAAGATTCAACCGTTTCAGGTCGAACCAACGGAAGCCTTCCGCCCAAAGCTCCACACGGCGTTGCACCATGATCTCCTCTATCAAGTCGTCGCCGGTGTTCGTGGACAAGGTATAGGCGGCGTCGCGGCTGTGGGCCAAGGGATAAAGCGTTTGGGCGGCTTCCGTGTACTTCCCTTGACGCGCCTGCGCCTCGGCTTTGGTCAATATCATCTCGGGCAGGCGCATGTAAGGCACGTCGCCCGCCGTCTTGTTGTCCGAGCCCGGAGGCAGCAGGAACTTGTTGCTCATGTAGTTGTACACGTTGCCGCTGGAGGGGTAAAGGGGCGCCGGCTCTACCGTTACGTCTTGCGCGTTGGGGAACCACACGCCCTTGCGGGTGTCGGTATCGGTAATCTTGTCGTAGAGCTTGTTGTAGATGCAACGGGGCGTGTTCTTATTGTAACTGGCTTCTGTATTGGATATAAAAGCGTGGTATTGGCGCAACGTCCCTTCTTGGTCGGATTGTGACACCTTGCACCATATCCATTCCGAACTGTTGGCGTCGCTCATGCGGTAGTCCTGCGTTACATACGTATTGTCGTCCAAAGAGGTGCCGCTCTCGTTGATTACGTCGTCGGCGTAAGCCTCGGCCTCACTCCAGTTGCCTTGTGCCAACATGACGCGGGCCTTGATGCCTTTGGCCACCGCCGCGTTGATGTGGATTTTGCTGGCGCGGGCTATGCCACAGTCTTCGAGCAACGCGATGGCCTCGTCGATGTCCTCGTTGATTTGCGCGTAGACATTCTCCACGGTCTCGCGCGGACGGTTGTCTTGCGAGTTGTCCAACCGCAAGATGACGCCCGCCTGGGTGTTATTCTCTCCGGCCACGTATCTTTTACCATACATCTGCACGAGGTAGAAGTAGGCGAAGGCGCGGTAGGCCAAGGCTTGTCCCTTGATGTATTCGCGCTCGGCCGCGTCGCCTTCCACGTCGTCAATCTGGTTGATAATCATGTTGGCGTTGGAGATGACGCGGTAGAAGAAGCTGAAATAATACTCGTTGTCGCGGTTGGTGGGGTCGTTGTGCATGCACAGCTGGGCGTCCCATGTCAGGCAGGCGTTTTCTTTGGTGAACACCACGTCGTCGGCCATCAAATCGGTGCTGAGCATGAACAGCTGGAATCCTCCTTGGGCATACCAAGACGTGTCCGACTCGTGCATCAGGCGGTGGATGCCGTTCAATGCCATCATGGCGTTTTCTACGGAATTGAATATTTGGGATTCGTCTACATCTTCGGTGGATCTGACTTCCAAGAAATCGCTGCCGCATCCGCTTAGGGCAAAAGTGCCGGCGGCCATTATCAGGGTGAATATATATTTTTTCATTGTTTGTGGATATGTTAAGTTAGAATGTAAGATTGATGCCTGCCGTAAAGGCGCGCGCGGGCGCGTAGGTGTCGCCGTTGTTGGTATAGCCCGACACATACTGGCGCGGGTAGATGCCTTGACGCGCGGTCACTTGGAAAAGGTTGTCGCCCGAGACGTACACCGCCAAGGAGCCCAAGCCCCATTTCTTCACCAAGGGGGTGGGGAACGTGTAGCTCAAAGTCATGGTGGCTAACTCCAACATATTGGAAGTGACCAACCAACGGGTGGAGTATTCGCCTATCAAATCGGTGGCATCGCTGCCGTCGATAAGGCGGGGCACGTTGGTGATGTCACCCGGCTTTTGCCAGCGTGCGAGGATGTCGGTGGACAAGGTGTTGTAGGAACGCTGGTTGGGTGTCATCAAGTTGCAATAGGTCGTGTCGTACATCTTGCCGCCCAATTGATAGTAGAACGAGGCGGACAAGGAGATGTTTTTATAAGAGAGAGAGGTGGAGAAACCGCCCGAGAGCTTTGGTATGCTCGTGCCGGCATAGTCGTAAGCGGCGTCGTTCACGCTGGTGGTGTACTGCTGACCGTTCACCGTAACGATGTCCGAGGCATCTTCGGCCGGCTTATATATGCAATTGCCTGTTTCCGGATCCACTCCTTCCCATTGTCTCAAATAGAACGAATAGCGGGAATGTCCCTCTTCAATCTTGAACACGTTGTCGGACATGAAGGCGTCGATGGGGAGATAGGTGATTCTGTTTTTAAGGAAGGTGCCGTTGACGCCCAACTCCCAGTTCCAGTTCTGCGTATGGATGACTTTGGCGGTCAGGTCCAATTCTATGCCGGCGTTGTACATGGAGCCCGCGTTCTTGTCCTGGCTGTCGAATCCGCTGGACATGGAGAGGGGAACGGAGAAGAGCAGGTTGGACGACTTGCGGTGGAAATACTCCAAGGTGCCGCTGAATACGTCGAGGAAGCCGAACTCCAACCCCACGTCGAAGTTGTGGGATACTTCCCATTGCAGGTCCTTGTTGCCCAAGCTGCTCTGTACGTAACCCGCCTCGCTCCCGTTGTTGGAAGGGGTGTAGGAGGCTACCCATGGGTAGTAACCATTGATGTCGTCGTTGCCCACGCTGCCGTAGGACAAGCGGATTTTCAAGTTGTCCACCCAAGAGACGTCTTCCATGAACTTCTCGCGGCTGATGCTCCAACCGGCGCCCACCGACCAGAAATTGCCCCAACGGGAATCTTTATAGAACCGGGAAGAACCGTCGCGGCGGAAGGACGCCGAGGCGAAGTAACGGTTGTCGTAATCGTAAGAGACCCGCATGAAGTAGCCTTCCGTGCGATACTTGTTGGTGTAAGAAGTAGGGGTGGAGTCTACTTCAGTATAGTTGCTCAACTCGTTGTTGCCGGTCATAATCTCGCCTTTCATGCTGGCGTAAAGGTAATTGTAGTCGTATTTGTAGCTTTCGTGGCCCAACAAGACGTCTACGGTGTGCTACTTGACGGTATTCTTGTAATCAAACAACTATTTTAACTTATAGTTGGTGTTAAACGTATTCGTGCGCGAGGAAGAGCAGATGTTGC
>JAJPYW010000145.1 GCA_021204715.1 Prevotellaceae bacterium | reverse complement strand
CGATGTGGCCGCCCAAGGCATCCACCTCGCGCACCATCTGCCCTTTGGCGATGCCTCCCACTGCAGGATTGCAGCTCATCTGGGCTATCTTGTTCATGTCCATTGTGACAAGACAAGTCTTGGAGCCCAAATTGGCCGCCGCGGTTGCCGCTTCGCAACCGGCGTGTCCGGCACCGATGACTACCACATCGTATCTTAATTCCATTAGTCCAATCTCCTTAAAACCGTGCAAAGATACGCATTTTATCGCTATTGCAGCATGGCTAATGCTTTGTTCTCCGCCGCCTCCATCACTTCTCGTTCGCCCTCGCCCTTGTCGTTGATGCCGCAAAGGTGCAGGATGCCGTGGATGATTACACGGTGCAACTCCGTGTTGTAGCCGCTTCCGAATTGTTCGGCATTGGAGCGTACCGTGTCGAGGCTGATGAAGATATCTCCGCTCAAAAGGTCTGCTTCTGTATAGTCGAATGTAATGATGTCTGTGAAGTAGTCGTGTTGCAGGTACTGTCGGTTCACTTCCAAGATCCGCTCGTCTGAACAGAAAATAAAAGCGATTTCACCGGGTATTTTCCCGTATGTAGCGGCTACGGCCTTGATCCACTTTGTTGTTTCGCGCCTTTTAATGGCGGGCATTGCCACGCCGTCTGTTTGGTAACTGACCATATATGTACTATTTTAGTATAAGAAGATGTAACTGATGATAATGGCTGCCACGATACCGGATAGGTCGGCCAACAATCCGCATGCCACGGCATTACGCGTCTTGGTGATGCCTACGCTGCCGAAATAGACGGCCAAGATGTAGAAAGTCGTGTCTGAAGCGCCGCGGGCTACGCAGCTCATCCTGCCTACGAACGAGTCGGCGCCGTATTGCTGCATGGTGTCGATCATCAACCCGTTGGCGCCGCTTCCGCTCAAGGACTTCATCAAAGCGGTGGGCAATGCCCCCACGAAACTCGTGTCTATGCCGAGGAGTGCCACACCGCGCCCGATTCCGTCCACTATCAAGTCTAATGCCCCCGATGCGCGGAAAACAGCAATTCCAACGAGAAACGCCACCAAGTAGGGAATGATGCGTATGGCAGTGGTGAACCCTTCTTTCGCCCCCTCGATGAAGGCGTCGTACACGTTGACGCGTTTCAACAAACCCCAGAGGATGAAAAACAAGATAATGCTCATGAGCAGTATGTTGGCTATTGACATGGAGTACGTTCCCATTTGCTCGCGTCCTACCCTGACAAACAACCAGACAAGTGCCGCGAAAAACAGGGCAATGCCACCCACCAACAGAAGAATGGGCTTGCAGAAAAGATTGATGCGCTGTGTGAGGCTGACGATGCTTACGCCCACTAATGTAGAAACAGAGGTAGTCAGCAGGGTGGGGATGAAGATATCCGTGGGTTGGGCGGCACCGAGTTGTGCACGGTACATCATGATGCTCACCGGGATGAGTATCAACCCTGAAGTATTGATGACCAAAAACATAATCATGGGGTTGGAAGCGGTGTCTTTCTTCGGATTGAGCGTCTGTAATTCCTTCATCGCTTTGAGGCCCATGGGGGTGGCGGCGTTGTCCAATCCCAACATATTGGCGGCAAGGTTCATAAAGATGGAGCCTAATGCCGGATGCCCTTTGGGAACATCGGGGAAAAGCCGGCAGAATACCGGGCTTAACCACCGGCTGAGCGCATTGATCAGTCCACTCCGCTCTCCTATGGATAAAATGCCCAACCAAAGCGCCAAGATGCCGGTCAGTCCGATGGAGATTTCGAAAGCCCCCTTGGAAGCGTCGAACGTGGCATTCACCAAGTCTGTGAATATCCCTGCATCGCCACAGAAAAGCGACTTGCCGAGTGCCACCAAAAAGGCAATCACGAAAAACGACACCCAGATGTAATTTAGAACCATAGTTTTTGAATGTTGTTCTGCATGCAAACCAATGCATGACTTGTTATTAACCGCAAAAATAGGGATAACTTTCCATAGTTCCGATAGATTGACCTCTATTTTAAGCTGATGTAACTTCAAAAATAACGGACGGTTGTTGCAGTGACATATAAAAGAAGAGGGCGCGGACGATCAGCCATAGAGCATACGAATTTCTGTTTATGACGCCTTGTAGCACCCAAGCATCGGGCGTAATGACGCCCGTATATGGGACCTTGCAACGCCCAAGCGTTAACACAAGTGCCATCAAGCGGGAATTCCATAGAAACAAAGATAAATAGATCATAATTCAAGTAAACCTTCCGCATTATTGGGTAGTCTCAAAATAAATTAGTTATTTTGCAAGCTATAAGGCAAATAGCAGCCCGTTGAAAGCTGCGGATGCCTTTGCAGAAATACTTGGTAACCAATGTAGAAGAAACAACTCCACCGGCATGGAGCAAGAAAGTTTTGACATACGCAACCGTCAACCCCTCAGCGGGAAAGAGCGCGACTTCGAGAACGCGCTGCGTCCCCTTCGCTTTGAAGATTTCAGCGGACAAGAGAAGGTGGTGAGCAACCTGCGCGTCTTTGTGGAGGCGGCCCGGTTGCGCGGTGAAGCGTTGGACCATGTATTGTTGCACGGCCCTCCCGGATTGGGCAAGACGACGCTCTCCAACATTATTGCCAACGAATTAGGTGTCGGGTTCAAAATCACCTCGGGTCCGGTACTTGACAAGCCCGGCGACTTGGCGGGCATACTCACGAGTTTGGAGTGTAATGATGTCCTTTTCATCGATGAAATACATCGTTTGTCGCCCGTGGTGGAAGAGTATCTTTACTCTGCCATGGAAGATTACCGCATAGACATCATGATTGATAAGGGCCCGTCGGCCCGCAGCATACAGATAGATTTGAACCCCTTCACGTTGGTGGGAGCCACGACACGCAGTGGATTGCTTACGGCCCCGTTGCGCGCCCGCTTCGGCATCAACCTGCACTTGGAGTATTACGATGACGACGTGTTGAGCGGCATCGTCAGCCGTTCGGCAAAAATCCTTGACGTGCCTTGCTCCACCCGCGCGGCCGCCGAGATAGCAGGACGCAGCCGCGGCACGCCACGCATAGCCAACGCGCTTTTGCGCCGCGTGCGCGACTTCGCCCAAGTAAAAGGGTCGGGGAGCATTGACACCGGCATTGCCCAAATGGCGTTGGAGGCACTCAACATAGACCGCTATGGGTTGGATGAGATTGACAATAAGATACTCTGTACCATCATCGACAAGTTCAACGGGGGGCCTGTGGGGTTGACCACCATAGCCACGGCACTCAGCGAGGATCCCGGCACCATCGAGGAGGTATATGAACCCTTCCTAATCAAGGAGGGCTTTTTGAAGCGCACACCTCGAGGACGAGAAGTTACTGAATTGGCTTTCAGGCATTTGGGACGTACACTTTTCAACAGTCAGAGGGGACTGTTCGATGCAGAACAAGGCAGTGGGAATTAAACAAAGAAGAAAAGAATACGAGTGGCTTATGAAGAATTCCGGTTTGAACGTAGGGATGTTGTGTCTGGCTTTGCTGTTGCTGCCGATGCTGTGGGCTTGCGACAATAAGGACGAGAGTTTTGCCCTGTTCCAATTCAATGAAGACGGGAGTTGTTACTATCCGTCCATGAAATCCATATCCAAGTCTCGCTTCAACAAGTACGTTGTGGGGCATGGTTGGTATTGCGAGTCGACCAACCAAATCGCTTCCGACGGTTCGTTGGTGGAGGAGGCTTATTATGATGCGAGGAGCGAAAGCACCCCCCACCATTACAATTTTGAAGACAGCAGCCATTTGACCGTGTTTTACTGCACCGACGGCGGTACGTCGTGCGGCTTTTCCACTTATGAATACAGTTACGAGGCGGGCACGAACTTGGTTACGCCCGACTTCCAGTTGCTTTCGGTCTCGTCGGACAGGATAACGGCGTTGGAATGTTTGGAGATTACCTCGGGCAGAGGCAAGGCGTATGTCTATACCTCTTACCGCCGCATGACGAATACAGAATTGGAGGAGTGTGAGGAAACGTATGCCATCGATTTCCTCGGTGAAAACGAAGAAAATGACGAATCTCCCGAATCGGTTGAAACAGGTGAAGAAGGAATGGAGGAGGGAGAGATAGCCGGTGACTGAACAGAAGTAATTTGAAGGCCGGGATAGAATAACCATAGAGTAAAGAGATGAAAGACGGACATCCTTTGCCGACTTGCGTTAGCGTTATATAAGAATAGGTATCAGCGACAAATAGGGAGCGTACAAGTGGCCGGACTGAAATCATTGGCGAAAGAGACTGCCATCTACGGAGTGAGCAGCATAGTGGGCAGGTTCCTGAATTACCTGCTTGTGCCGGTCTACACCCATGCCCTTTCGGCCTGCTCGGGTGGCTACGGCGTAGTCACCAACATCTATGCATTGGTAGCCTTGGTGTTGGTGCTGCTCACCTTCGGCATGGAGACCGGTTTCTTCCGCTTCGCCAACAAAGGCGACGACGACCCCATGCGTGTTTACTCCACCACGTTGATGGCCGTAGGAGGCGTGTCCCTCACGTTCCTCTGCTTAGGGCTGATTTTCCTCCATCCCATCGCCACTTGCATGGGCTACGCCGACCACCCTTGGTACATGGGCATGATGATGATGGTCGTGGCGATGGACGCCATCCAGAGCATTCCCTTTGCCTATCTGCGCTACAAGAAGCGTCCCGTCAAGTTTGCCGCCTTGAAGCTCCTGTTCATCTTCCTGAACATCGCCCTCAACCTTTTCTATTATATAGGATTAAAAGGCAGTGACGTGGGTTACGCCTTCCTCTTCAACCTCATCTGCACCTCGGTGGTCATGCTCTGCCTGTTCAGGGAGTTCTACGGATTCACCTACGTGCTTGACCGCGCCCTGTTGAAGCGCATGGTACACTACAGCCTGCCCCTGCTCGTGCTTGGCTTGGCCGGCATCCTGAACCAAGTGGCCGACAAGATACTCTTTCCCTTCGTCTACCCCGACAAGGTCCAAGCCACCGTGCAGCTTGGCATCTACGGCGCCGCCAGCAAGATAGCCATGGTCATGGCCATGTTCACCCAGGCCTTCCGCTTCGCCTACGAGCCTTTCGTCTTCGGAAAGAGCCGTGAAAAGGGCAATAAAGAGATGTATGCCCAAGCCATGAAGTACTTCATCATCTTCACCCTCTTGGCATTCTTGGCCGTGATGTTCTACTTGGACATCCTGCGCTACATCATCAGCCGCGACTACTGGCAAGGGCTGCGGGTGGTGCCCATAGTCATGATGGCCGAGATATTCATGGGCGTCTACTTCAACCTCTCCTTCTGGTACAAGCTGATAGACGAAACCCAGTGGGGCGCCTACTTCTCCTTGGCCGGCTGCACCGTGTTGGTGCTGATAAACATCTGCCTGATACCCCGTTTCAGCTACATGGCCTGCGCGTGGGCCGGCTTCAGCGGCTACGGCTTGGCCATGCTCCTGTCCTACTTTGTGGGGCAGAAGCGCTACCCCATACACTACGACCTGAAAGCCATAGGCGGCTACGTGCTCTTGGCGGCGGTGCTCTACGTGGCGGCTCTGGAAGTATCCATTGGCAACGTGCTGCTGCGCATGGGCTACCGAACCGTGTTATTGCTCCTTTTCATCGCCTATATCGTCAAGCGCGACCTGCCGTTGTCGCAGATACCTTTGGTCAATCGCCTTGTGCACAAAAGCCCTTGACTTGCCGCCAAGCCGAATAAAGAACATCAACCCACTATATAAACAACCTCTTTCCACGACACTTAAACAACACCGGCCCGCAACACCCGCTACCAATTAATAAAATTACCCGACACAACATGGATACAACCAACCCCAACACCCACCGCAACCTCTCGGCCATCAAAGGCTTCGTGAACGAGTACCTTGACCTGCGCAAAGACAAAGACGACGAGCGCGCCACCGTGGAGTCCATCCGCAAAGGAGTGGAGTTCAAGGGCGCCAACCTCTGGATACTGATATTCGCCATCTTCATGGCCTCCTTGGGGCTGAATGTCAACTCCACGGCGGTCATCATCGGCGCCATGCTCATCTCCCCCTTGATGGGGCCTATCATGGGCATTGGCCTCTCCGTAGGCTTGAACGACTTCGAGCTGATGAAACGTTCCCTGAAGAGCTACCTCATCACCACCCTGTTCAGCGTGGCCACCGCCACCATATTCTTCCTCATCTCCCCCTTGGTAGAGCAAGGCCAGTCGGAGCTGCTCGCCCGCACTTCGCCCACCATTTACGACGTGTTCATCGCGCTTTTGGGCGGCTTGGCCGGCGTCACGGCACTCTCCACCAAAGAGAAAGGCAACGTCATCCCCGGCGTGGCCATAGCCACCGCCCTGATGCCCCCGCTCTGCACTGCCGGCTTCGGCTTGGCCACGGGCAACCTGCTCTACTTCTTAGGCGCCTTCTACCTCTACTTCATCAACTCGGTCTTCATCAGCTTGGCCACCTTCATGGGCGTGCGCGTGCTGCACTTCCAGCAAAAGGAGTTCGTGGACAAGAGCAGGGAGAAGCGCGTGCGCAAGTACATTGTGCTGATAGCCGTCGTCACCATGTGCCCGGCCATCTACCTGACGGCAGGCATCCTGCGCGACACCCTTTTCGAGCGCGCCGCCAACCGCTTCATCAACGAGCAGCTCTCCTTCGAGAACACGCAGGTATTGGACAGGAAAGTCACCCGCGAAGGCAAGGGAGGAGAGATCCGCGTGATACTCATCGGGCAAGAAGTATCCGAAGAAGCCATCGCCACCGCCCGCGGCAAGCTCAAGGAGTATAATCTTTCCCATGCCGAGCTCACCGTGCTGCAAGGCATGAACAACGAGACGCTCGACATCTCCTCCATCCGGGCCATGGTCATGGAAGACTTCTACCAGAACAGCGAGCAGCTCATCACCGAGCAACGGCAGCAGATAACCCGCTTGGAGGCCGACTTGGAAGCCTATCAAAAATATGATGAAATGGGGCGTGCCATGGTGCCCGAGCTGCAAGTGCTCTACCCTGGCGTGAAGACAATAGCCCTCGCGCGCGCCTTGGAGCTGTCGGTGGCAGGCGGTCAAGCCGATACCGTCACCCTTGTCGTGTTGCGCGCCGACACCCTGCCCGGCGCGGCCGAGAAACAAAAGATGGCCTCTTGGCTGAAGGCACGCACCGGCTCGGGGCAGCTGCGCTTGATAGTGGAAAAGGCAGGCACGGAAGGCAAGCAACAACAATAGCAAGCAGATACCATGAAACACCCCCTCCTTCTCCTTTTGGCCCTCGCGGCCTTGACACTCACCCCGGCCCGTGCCGACGAAGGCATGTGGATGCTCGGCAAGCTCGACAAGTCCACGCGCGCGGCCATGCGGCAGGCAGGCCTCGCACTCCCTGCCGCCCGTCTCTATGACACGCGCCGCCCCTCGCTGAAAGACGCCGTGGTGAGCTTCGGCGGCTACTGCTCGGGCGTGGTCGTGTCCGCCGACGGGCTTGTCTTCACCAACCACCACTGCGGCTTCAGCAGCATACAAGCCCATTCAGACGTCGCCCACGACTACCTGCAAGACGGCTTCGTGGCCCGCGACTACAGCGAGGAGCTGCCCAACCCCGGCCTCTACGCGCGCTTCCTCATCCG
>JAJPYW010000225.1 GCA_021204715.1 Prevotellaceae bacterium | reverse complement strand
GCGAGTCAAACCAGGCCGCGCTTACATCTATGGAAAAGATATCCGTCTTGGCAATGTCGAAATTTGCGCCCAAGTCGCAGGTGAAGCCGTGCTCACATTCGAGGTCGGGATTGCCGCCGGGCAGAAAGTAAAGGTCGTTGAGCGAGGGGAAGCGGTAGTTGCGGCTTATGGAGCCTTTGAGCATGAAGTCCACCGGGAGCCCGCCCCATTGGGCCTTAACAACCTGCCAGTCGGCGAAGAACGCCGGTATGACGGGCACCCACTCGTGACCGTACATCTCTTCACGCACGATGACCGAAAAACCCAGCGCATCGACGGGCTGCCATTTGGCCGAAGCGGAGCCTGACAGCTCTACACGCCCTTTGTCGTAGCCCACCATGGCATTGTCGCCGTCTTGCAGGGTGATGTTCTTGTCCTCGGATCGCACCAAGTGTCGGTAGACCGACAAGTCGGCGGTGAAGTACCACCTCCCGGCCGGAGTATATTCGCCTTCGGCTTGTCCATAAAAAGTATGCACACGGCTGCGTGAACGTGTCATGAAGGCCCAGTTGTCCTCGGCCACCTCGCGCTTGTAGTCGTAGGCCATCCATGTGTGTATGTATCCGCCTTTTACGGCCGCTTTCCAGTTATGGCGCGTGTGGTCCCAAGAGAGGATGGAGCGCAGCGTGTGTTCGCGTTGGCGGTTCTCGAAAGCCCGCTCGCTGCCGTAGTCGGTGGTGAGCATGGGCAGTTCACGGTTGGAATCGATGTACCATGCGTTTACTCCCAAGCGGTCTCCCTTACCTGTGTTGTAATAGACCTCCTGCAGCAGGTGCAGGTCCTTGAACGAGCCTGATCGGTTACGCTCCGTAGGGTAGTATTGGCCAATGATATTGTGATCGTCATCGTAGATATTCTCTTTCTTGTCGTGGTTCACATATTTGTAGTCGTTGGGCGACGATGAATATACGGCACGGGTAGAAGTTGTCCAACGGTTGTTGTTGTAGGTGACGCGCGCGAATTCATCAAACGTTTTGAACGAGCCTATACCTTGCACATACTGTACGTTCAAGTCGTCGGGGGCATCGGGAATGGTACTCAGTTGCACCAAACCGCCCAGTCCGCCGCCAGCCTCACCAACCGATGACGTGCCGTGCAGCAACGACGCCCGGTCTACGAAGTATGACGGGATAGTAGAAAAGTCGGTCATGCCCAACATGGGGCTGTTGATGTGCATGCCGTTCCATGTAACCTGCGTGTGGCTTGGCGACGTTCCCCGGAAAGCCACGGTGGAGAGGGTGGCGCGGCCATAGCTTTTGACGAACACCGATGAGTGGAACGTGAGTATGTCGGCCATGGAGAGGGCGATGTTCTCTTTCAAGGCGAGCGAGTCGAAAGCGGTTTTTTCGACGCCTATCTCTTTCATGGGCCGTTTGGCGGTAACCACCACCTCCTTCAGCCGGAAGACGCGCTCGGCCGGGCTTTGTGCCCGGACCTCTGTCGGGCAGGACAGAAGCCAGGCAAGCAAGAGGGCGCAAGAGAGTACATATCTATTCATCGCCTCTATTTCCAGCAGAAGGAGCCGGGGATGACACCTACATAAAATTCATCGACAAGCTCGCCTTGGGGCGAGTAGCGGTAAACCATGCCTTGTTGCTGGTAGTCGATGGCGTCGGCCACATACACCTCGGAGTTTACCGGATTGACGGTAAGGCCGTAATATTCCGTGTCGCGGTATTCAAGGAACGGGCGCACAGGTACATGGGTGGCCGTCACGTCCATGCGCCAGATGTCGTTGTTGATCCAGTAGAGCGTGTCGCGCGTGCCGTTCAGGTGCGCTTCCCGGGGGCTGTCGCCCAGCTCGAAGTTGAACTGTTTCTCCACCGTGAAGGTTTCGGCGTCGATGCGGTACAGCGACGGGGCTTGGTAACCGTAGGGAGAACCTTCATATCCGCCGTCGGTGAGGGTCCACATCTTGTAGTACTTGTCCATGACAAGCGAGCCGGGCTGGATGCCCACAGAGAGTTCATCCACTACCTCGTCGGTTGTGGTGTCAATCTTGATGATGCGGTTTTGGTAGCTCCAGCAGGTGCAATAAACATACTTGCCGTATTGCACCATCTGTTCGGTAGAGCCGCTTTCCATGGTCATGTCGGGCACTTGTATATAGCCGGTTATCTCGTACTTTTGGGGGTTGACAATGAAAATGCGGTTGTCCCAAAGCTGGGAGACGTAGGCCTTCTCGTCGCTAAGGAAGCAAATATACCGGGGCGAGGTCAAATCCTCTATGCGCCCCACCTCCTTGAACGTGTCCAAGTCGATGGCGAAAATCACATGCGAGTTGTTCACCACAATCCAGCCCTTGTTGTCGTAGATGGTCATAGACTGCGCCACATCGCCCAGCTTCATGCCGTTGGCGCGAAGGAACACCTCGTTCTGCACTTCATGCGTGTCGGGATTGTAGTAGGAAAGAGAGGCGTTCCCATACTGGAAGTTGCCCTCGTTGACAATGAACAGACCGGACCCCGTCGTGGTGAATACTTCCACCACATCTTCATAGTCCGATTCCATGCAAGAGGCAAGTGTGAGCGGCAAAAAGCCTGCCGCCCACACCAAAAGCCACAGCTTCTTATTGTTGAACATACTTGCCATCGAGCATATCTTGGAATGTGGGGTTGTATGCGTTGCCCGATACCGTCCACGTGCTTTCAGAAAGTGTAGACAAGGCGTTCTTCAATCCGGAAAAATCGGTCAAGGTGCCCCAATTCTCAATGTCTACCGAACCTATTTGGGTGACGCCCGAAAAATCATCGAGCGAAGTGAGCACAACCCTGCCGGCCAAAGAGGTTGACGTGCCGCCGAAGAACTTGAAAGTCTCTATTTTCCTCAACGAGGGAATGGAGAAGTCGCCGGTGTTCATGAGCGTGGTGTACGAGGTGTTCCAATAGGTAACCTCGGCGAGCTTCGGCGCTGAAAATTGTTGCAACCACGAACAACTGGTAAGCGTAAGGGTATCGAGGGTTTCCAAATCGGGGAAGGTCAAAGTGCTTCCCGATAGACTCGATGCCTGCTTGAATTCGCCTATATGCTTCAAGCCGGGGAAGGTGAATTCACCGTTCTTTGTATAATTGGTCAAATAAAGTGTACCCGCGATGGTTTCCACCCCTTCGAACGTGGGAATTACCGACAAGGTGGACCCTCCGTTGAGCGTGACATCATTCAAGGCTCCCTCCTTGGCTTTGACGGTCGCCAATTCATACATGGCGATGAACTGTGCGCTCGAAACGCTTTCTATGGTCGAGATGTCGAGGTCGGCCATGGAAGTGAGGTAATAGAAATAGATGCTGCCACATTCCGTGAGCAAGGGAATTTCAAGGTCGGTAAGATACCTGAAATACCACAAGGCGAACTGGCCGCCTATGCTTTTCAAGGCGGGCAGCGACAATAGAGAAGTGGAGCAGTTGGCGTTCAACACAAAGTCTCCTTCCACACGCTCGAGCACGGGGAAGAACACGCCCGCGAGCATGGCGGTGGATGCGTTGTCGGAAACGGAGATAGACTTGGCTTCGGTAAGTTTGTCCATGGACAAGGTGGTGACATTCGTCAGGTATTTCCATGTAAAGGCGTCGCCCATGTGCGTGAGTTCAGGCAGAAGCAGGGTTTTGAGGCTCGTGAGGAATTCCAAGTCGCAGCTCCCGCCTATGTTCTGCAAGGCGGTGAGGTCCAAGCTCGTCACGCCCGTAAGATACTTCATCTCCAACGAGCCCTCTATGCTTTCCAAGCTGGGCAAAAACAAGGATTCAAGCACGCTGTTGCCCGTTGCCGAGGTAGTGCCGGCGAACAGCGACATATCGCCCGAGATGAGGGTGAGCGCAGACAAGTCGATGCTTTCCAGCATCTTTGCTTGGATATAAACGTTTGTCACCTCGTTCAAGGCGGGAAGTTGCAAACTTTTAATGGAATCGCTGTTCACCGAGATGTTGCCCAATGTGGTCAAGGCGGGCAAGACGATGTCGGTTTTCTGCACCGTGCCCACCTTGGATGTGGAAGTCCCCATATAAAGGCCGCCTGCCGACAGCAAGCCGTCCAACCTTACTTCCTGCCCTGCAAAAGAGTTGTTCACCACGATGTTGTAGCGCACTTCGGTAATGTCGGACAAAGGCGACAGGTCTGTAACGGGGTCGTCCTGCTGCAGCGTGTAACCGCCTATGATCAAGTTGCCCGTAACCACCGTGGCAAGGGTGGCGGCAAACTCGTCGACGTCGCTCTGTGTGAGCAAGGTCACGGTGCCCCCGCTGTCTACATCGGAACGTACCACCTTGTAGGTGTAATCCCGAAGGGTTTCGTTGTATGCCACCACGCGGAAACGCTGCTCGTCATCCCAATCGGTAATGCTTTCAGGCAGAGGATACAGCGATGCTTGTTCGCTGATTTCATACTCCACGGCAGCCCCTTCAAGAGAGAGGTAAGAGGGAACCGTAACCACTATTTCGCCGCCCGTAATGGAAGCCACCCACTTTGTTCCGTCGGTAGCGGTAAGCGAGAAGTACACAATATGGTTGTCGATGCCGGCAAATACTTGTAGGGTATCGTCGTCATCGCTGCAGTTTGCTAATAAGAATGGCGTCAAAAAGGCTGTCAGATATAGTAAAATTCTTTTCATAACTTATTTATTTTTGCATATTATAATCGTAAAAACCAAGAACTTCTGTAGAGATTTCGCCTAACCAGCCGCTTTGGGCGTTCACGCCGGTTTGCACTTTCACGAAGTCTATGTATTGCAGCGGGACGGGGTCGCATTTGTAATCTATGGCGTCGGATATGCGGAAATGATTGGCCGTGGTGCCCGTTATCATATCCTTGGTGCTGTAATTGTCGGCATACCCCCAATCGTAATCGGCATTCGTCCAATAGGAGCCGTTCCCCGATTGGTCGCTATTTCGGGCTGCCAAACAAGTTCCACGCAGCGTGTACTTCTCCTCATCGGCCCAAGCGGGGTATTTGGGGTTCAGCGTGCCGCTGCCACCTTGGTTGTCAACCCATTGTACATCCAAGCCCGCGTTGGCGGGTTTGTAGTACGTCACGGCGTAATCCTGCACGGTGCCCTCCTTGCCGGTTTCCGAACCGGCCAGCTCGTACCATGTGTCGTCGGGCAGGCCGTTGCCGTTTTCATCTTGCATCACCCATACGATTCCCGGCTCGGAAGAGTTCGAGAAGGCATTGCCTCTGACGGCGAAATCGTAACTGCCCGAATTGTCGATGGAGTGGTCGAACCCCACAACAATGTAACCGCCGAATCCTCCAAGCGAGACATACGAGCCTGCGGCCAAAGTCGTAGTGGCTGTGGCCACGGCCTGTTCCATGGTTGTGGTGGAAGAGCCGTCGACGAATTGTCCGGGAGCCGCGAGGAATTCATACACCTTGTTCCAGTCGGCGGAGCTGTCGGCGGTACGCTGTCTGTAATAAGTCCCTTCAACAGGGCACACATTGACCGTGAGGTCCTGGCTTTCGATGGTATAATCGTTGCTCATGGTCACCGTTACGGTGTGGGCGCCCTGCGCGGTTGCGGAGAATATGTACACCGCACCGTCTCCCGACTGCACCTCGCTGCCGTCCACTTCCCATGTGAAAGTACCGTCGAAAAGATTTTCCACATCGTAGGGCATCAAGCGGATGCTGCGTCCTTGCGAAACGTTGAACACGGTCTGCGGGAACGTCCACGAGAAGGGCATCTCTTCGGGCGTGCACACAGTTACCGTAAATTCCACACTGTCCTCGCCGTCTTCGTTGGAAGCGGTGAGACACAAGGTATACGCTCCCGTTTGGGAACTGCTGAACGTGTAATTCTTCTCTTGCGACACCGGCGACCCGTCAACCGTCCACCGATAGGAAGTCTCGATAGATGTCTCGGCAATTAAAGGCGTCAGCGCCAGTTCATCGTCGACCATGACCGTATATCCTTCGGAGGCTCCCGTTAGAGAAATGTAAGGAATCTCCAAGCTGACTACATTCACACGCATTTCCTCGGCGGTCGAGCCGTTTAATGTAGACACGGTCAGCGTCAAGTAAAAGGAATTCCCTTCGTCTTGCGACTGCGCCACAAAAGTATAAGAGGGGTCCTCGCACACAATCACGCCGTCCCTGCGCCAGATATACAGCGCGTTGTCCACATTCTCGTAAGTGGGAACGATGGACAGTTCCCGTCCCGTCTTCACCTGATAAACGGCATTGTCACTATCCAATGTGATAACCGGCAATTGCGGCGAAGTGCCGGCCACCTCGTCGTCCTCGCTACATCCGAACATCATTGCCGAAAGCAACATCACGGGCAATAAAAACGTTTTTCGATTCATATAACACAATATTTATTAAACAATCATGCTATGCAACCGGTATCGCCCACAATGTCAGGGAAGATTCCATGCACAAACACAGTGCATGAGAATCACCTTCTTAGAAAAGAAA
This sequence comes from Prevotellaceae bacterium, assembly GCA_021204715.1. Lineage (GTDB taxonomy): Bacteria > Bacteroidota > Bacteroidia > Bacteroidales > Bacteroidaceae > Bacteroides. Next base: position 1,168 of record JAJPYW010000225.1, on the reverse strand, counting down.
AATCCCTTCCGGCGGAACATCCGCACGAATGGGATAAAAACGAATAACCGGTCAACGAACCGATTAAAAGATTTCTGTTTCTACCCGACACCCGCAGGCGAAGCCAATATGTTTTGGCAGGTTTTCTGACTTATCCCGTTTTGCAGCGCCTTCCCGGCAAGATTACCAGTGGCAAAATGCGGCAAACATCAATCCTTGCGGATGGGACTTACAGCAGCGAGTACTGTTCCGGATTCTCACCGGATTCCCTTTCAATTCTATCGAGCCATCATGCCGTCAAGAATTTCACCGCTGCAAAAGTATGAATATTATTCTTTGCATACAAGCAATTCATAAAAAATCTGCAATGAAAAGTGAGGGGGCATCAGCAGCTCTTTTCATTTTTCTTTTTCACACTTCCATGCAAGTGAAGCTATCATCGCAATATTTGCTTATCTTTGTGCAGCCAAGTAATTACGGAAGAGATGAAGAGAATCAGGATTGGGCTGTTGGGCCGCATACTCATCGCCATCGCTTTGGGTACGTGCGTGGGGAATTTCCTTCCCCGAGGGGCGGTGAGGGTGTTCGTGACGTTCAACGGTCTGTTCAGTGAGTTCTTGGGGTTCATCATTCCGCTTATCATCTTGGGGTTGGTGACGCCCGCCATTGCCGACATAGGCAAGAAGGCGGGGAAGATGTTGGTGACTACGACACTCATGGCCTACGGCGCCACGCTCATAGCCGGTTTCCTCTCCTATTTCACCAGCGTGGCGTTCTTCCCGTCGCTTATCACACCGGGCAACTCCATAGAGGAAATAAGCCAAGCGGCCGATGTCAGCCCCTATTTCACCGTGGACATTCCGGCCTTGATGAGCGTGATGACGGCGTTGGTGCTGGCTTTCGTACTCGGCTTGGGCATTGTCTATGCCGACGGGCTGGCGCTCAAAGCGGTGTGCAACGACTTCAAGCGCATCATCATGCGCACCATCCGGTCGGTTATCCTGCCGCTGTTGCCCCTTTACATCTTCGGCATCTTCCTGAACATGTCGCACACAGGGCAGGTGTACTCCATACTCTTGACCTTCGTGAGCATTATCGGGGTGATATTCCTGCTGCACATCGGCTGGCTGCTGATACAATACGTGGTGGCCGCGCTCTTCGTGCGCCGCAACCCCTTGAAGTTGTTGCT